>JANLWJ010000323.1:0-2203 GCA_031364455.1 Actinomycetes bacterium
GCACCAAACCTGCCGACACCAGTCCCACACGTGCGGTGTGGGCCAGCGGATGGTCAACCCAGCGATCAGGGGGAGCCGCGTGCGTTCGTGGCACCGACCGGTGGCGTCCCGCGGGACGCCGATGAGCTCCGGTACCGGGGGAAGTCGGGGCGGCAAGTGTGCTCGGACCCCAGAGCAGTGGCACCTGAAGAACCGTCGCGACGTCCGACTCGGGGAGGTCGTCGTAGGAGCGCTCGGCGTGCAGGTCGGTCACGGTAGATCACGGTAGTGGTGCGGGCGCGTTGCCGTTGCGTGCGGCACAGCCATCGAGTCCTAGGGTTGCGCTTGAGCCGGTACGGGGGGCCGAGACAGGAAGGCGGGGCGCATGGGGCACAGCAAGGAGACCCTTCGGACGGTGGTGCTCACCGGGGGGATCGGCTCCGGCAAGTCATCCGTCGCGCGGCTGCTGAGGGAGTGGGGCGCGCACGTCGTCGACGCCGACGTGCTCGCGCGCGAAGTGGTGTTACCCGGAAGCGCGGGCCTGGCGGCTGTCGTCGCCGAGTTCGGAGCTGGGGTCCTGTCGCCAGATGGCTCCCTGGACCGACCCGCGTTGGCCGAGCGGGTGTTCGTCGACCCTGACCAGCTCGGCCGGCTCGAGGAGATCATTCACCCATTGGTGCACGAGGTTGCGGTTGAGCAGGTCGCGGCAGGTCGCGGCGCAGCACTCGTCGTCTACGAGGTGCCGCTGCCGGGCCGCAGCCCATTCGTCGATCAGCCAGTTGTCGTTGTCGTTGACGCTCCCGATGAGGTACGCCGGGAGCGGCTCCTCGGGCGCGGTCTTGGCGAGCCCCAGATCGTGGCCCGGTTGGCGAGTCAGCCGACCCGGGAGGAGTGGCTCGCCCTGGCCGATCAGGTGCTGGACAACGGTGGGAGCGAGGGAGAACTAACGGCTCAAGTGGCCGAGTTGTGGCGCGAGCTCACCGGAGAGGATCCGCCTGTCGGTGCCGGGGGCTAGCGTGGCCGTGTGCGCCCATCCAGTGACATCACCAGAACCGTCGCCCCGTTCGAGGTCATCTCCGACTTCGTTCCGAGCGGCGACCAACCACAGGCGATCGACGACCTCGAGCGGCGGATCCGCGCCGGTGAGCCCGACGTAGTTCTCCTCGGAGCGACCGGAACGGGCAAGTCGGCGACGACGGCGTGGTTGATCGAGCGACTGCAGCGTCCAACGCTGGTCATGGCGCCGAACAAGACTCTTGCCGCCCAGTTGGCCAACGAGTTCCGCGAGCTGATGCCGAGGAACGCAGTCGAGTACTTCGTGTCGTACTACGACTACTACCAGCCAGAGGCGTACATCCCGCAGACCGACACCTATATCGAGAAGGACACCGCGATCAACGACGAGGTCGAGCGACTCCGCTACTCGGCAACGAACAGTCTGCTCACCAGGCGCGACACGATCGTGGTGGCAACGGTCTCGGCGATCTACGGCCTCGGCACGCCGCAGGAGTACGTCGACCGGATGGTCAGGGTGCGAGTCGGAGACTCCATCGACAGGCAGAGTCTGCTCCGGCACCTGGTCGACGTTCAGTACACCCGCAACGACCTCGCCTTCACGCGAGGCACATTCCGGGTGCGCGGCGACACCGTCGAGGTGATCCCGGTCTATGAGCTGCACGCGGTACGCATCGAGTTCTTCGGTGACGAGATCGAGCGACTGTCAACGCTGCACCCGCTGACCGGAGAGGTCATCACCGAAGACGAGGAGATGTACATCTTCCCGGCCTCGCACTATGCGGCTGGGCCGGAGAGCATGGAGCGCGCCATCGGCGAGATCGAAGTCGACCTTGCCGACCGGCTCGCTGAACTGGAGCAGCAGAACAAGCTGTTGGAGGCCCAGCGCCTGCGGATGCGCACGACCTACGACATCGAGATGATGCGGCAGGTCGGCTCGTGCTCGGGGATCGAAAACTACTCACGGCACCTGGACGGGCGAGCGGCTGGTACGCCGCCGAACTGCCTCATCGACTACTTCCCGGAAGACTTCCTCCTGGTGATCGACGAGTCTCATGTGACGGTTCCGCAGATCGGCGCCATGTACGAAGGGGACATGTCACGTAAGCGCACCCTGGTCGACCATGGCTTCCGGCTCCCGAGCGCGATGGACAACCGCCCACTCACCTTCAGTGAGTTTGTCGATCGGGTCGGCCAGACGGTCTACCTG
>JANLWJ010000357.1:0-9708 GCA_031364455.1 Actinomycetes bacterium
GCCGGTCTCCTCCTCCAGCCGGGTGTAGAGGTCGCGGGAGTACCGCGCCATCCAGAGCGGGTCCTCAGATGCCCCACCGGAGACCACCTCACCCGCGGCGTGCCAGGTGGTGCCGGACGTCAGCTGCTTGCGCTCCAACAGGACGACGTCCGTCGCGCCCATCGTCGCCAGGTGGTAGGCGATCGAGGTGCCGATCACGCCCCCACCGACGACGACGTACTGCGCCCGTGAAGGCAGGTCCGAGCTGCTCTGGGTGTCGGCGGCCTTGGCCGCCGCTGGGTTGATATCAGCGAAGTCGAGAGACATGGCGCCAGCCTGCCATGTCTGAAGTTCACTGGTCGACCGTTCAGTGAAATCGACGATAAAGGTTTGGCATCGGTCGCCTACTCCAGGGTCAGCAGGTAGCGCCTGGCTCAGGGGTCTGCGGGCCTTGCCGGAACTCGGTGACGAAGTCGTCCAGACGTGGGTCGTCGACGCCATCGAGCTCGAGCTGGGTGTTCCACGCGCTGGCGACCACCGCAGACTCTTGGTCCGGATACGGCGAGAGCAGGGTGTAGTTCTCGCTGAGTCGGTCCTTGAGTGTCTCGACGTCACCGTCGGAGAGGTCAGGATCGTACGTGATCCACACAGCCCCATGTTCGAGCGAATGCACGGCCTTCTCCTGGTCAATCGCCTCGTCGTAGAAGCCGCACTCCTCCCAGGTCGGATCGTGGGGTCCGCCGACCGGCGGCGACTCGGAGTAGTCCACCGTGTCGGTGGTGTGATCCGAAGGCTGGTAGGTGAAGGTCTGCACGTTGTCGAGTGCGCCCGGCGTAGCGTCCTCGGTTCCGGCCTGAACCGCCCACACCACACCGCCCACCGTCACCACGACGGCCATCACCAGACCAACAGTCAGTAGGACGCTGGACCGACGTGAGCGCTTGGTGTCGTCGGTGCGCATCTGCGCAACCTTCTTCTCGCGCTCTTCGCGCCGGCGTTGGGCGTTCGACCCCATGGAGACTCCTGAAGTGGGCTTCGTATCTCGAAAAGACTGTAACCTGTCCAGAGCCGGAAGCCAGGACGCCTCACCCCAAACGTCACCCGAAGGTCACCCCGGAAGGCGCACCTTGCGCGTCGTCGCCACCAGCGTGAACCCCAGCGATTCGTAGAGCCACCGAGCAGAGTTGCCCTCGGTGACAGCCAGCGACACAGAGGTCTCGCCCCTGGCACGACAGACAGTGAGGACGCGCCCCAGCAGCGCGCGTCCCAACCCGGCGTACTTCGGGTCAGGATCGCGACAGACATCGGTGATCCACGGACCTCCTGTCGGCGGCCCACCCGGCACGCGGTTCACCAGTACCAACGCCACCAGTCGGTCGCCGTCGAACACCAAGGCGCTCGCGTCCATCAGCGGGCCGAGCCGGATGCCGTTCAGAGCGTTCTGAATGTCCCGCACAATTTCGTCATCGCTCCCGAGCTCTTCGTCGGGGTGGCCAGCTGGATAGGCCGATCTGACCAAGCTGATGACAGCCCGAGGGATCTCAGTCTTCGCATCCAGGGGTCGGACGTCGTAGGCGTCCAACGTCGAGGTGCTCTCCAACTTCCCTTCCGGGATATCGATGGCGCCTAGGGCGATAGTCATGAGCGAGAAGTGACGAGTGGGAAGGGCACCTCGATCGACCAGTGCGGAAGCAAGTGCCTCGTCGGTAGTCGTGAGGTTCCATCCGGCTAGGTCGGTCAAGATCAGGTCGACGACCGAGTCGAGATCGGCCATCACCTCAAAGAGCTCAGCCGAAGGCGGGTCGGCGTCGTACCGGTGGAAGCGGCCAAGAAGCACGCTCCCGTGTACGAGCTGCTGCTCGTGCGGAGCCAGGTCACCGGTCTCGTCCACTCCCAATACCTACCGCGTCAGCGTGCACCGCGCCATGGCAATTCCAAACGAGTCAGGCCGACCGGCGTGCGACAGGCAACCGCTGATAGCCTCCCGAGGTCCCCGCCCTCGTAGCTCAGGGGATAGAGCATCGGCCTCCGGAGCCGTGTGCGCAGGTTCGAATCCTGCCGGGGGCACCGTGTGACCGTAAGGATTTGACGGTAAGGATTTGACCGTAGGAAACAGTCAGTCGTGCGCGCCCTAGTCGGCGGTGGCAGGCACGGCAGTGATGAGCACCAGCACGAAGCGGCACGGCGTCAATGCCACGACTGCATGGCGTTCGTTGGGCGCCAGGTAGACCACATCACCAGCTGTCAGCTCGTGGCGCTTTTCTCCAACGGTGAATGCGAGGTTGCCCTCAATCACTTGGACAACGACTGGACGCGGCGCCGAGTGGTCGGTCAGCTCTTGTCCAGCGTCCATGGCGAAAGACACGACGCGGGCGGCGTCGTTGCTCACGACGGTGCGCGATGTCGTTGCCTCCGCTGTGATGGGTAGATCCGCGTGAAGGTGACCGACCACCGCAGACTCCGTAGTCGCCGACTTCGTCATCGTGACCTCCCGAACATCGCAACGTGCCTGCTCGATCCTCACACAGTCGTGAAGAACCTGAGCGGCCTACCCCGACAGGGTCACGGTCAGCTCATCCGGAGCCGCGTGCCGCACCCACGTGTCTCCAATCCTGACGTGGACGCCGCCACGACCGACGACCTGCCACCGATCTCCATCGCCCACCATCGCCGTCTGCTCGTCGACACCGACCAACAGGTCCTCGCTGGGCACCGTCTGCATCATGTGATCAACGAGACCGGGGGCGAAGCGGTCCAACATGTCCCAGTGCGGGCCGAGCCACGCGCGCGGAAAGAGCTCAAGTCCCTGACGCCAGAAGTCGGTTGAGAAGTCGTCGACACTGCTGTCTGGGGCCTTGCGACCGAGACACGCCATACCTGCGCTGCATCCGATGTACCCCATGCCCCTGTCGAGGCCATCGACAACGGCCCGCCACAAGACGGTGCCCTTCAGCGAGGCGGCAAGGTGGGCCGGATTGCCTCCGGAGAAGTACACGAGCGATGCGCCACCCACACGATCAGCGATCGTCTGGTCTTCGGCATCGGTCCGGTCGCGCACGTCGAGAACCTCAGCTGGGACACCCGAAGCCGCGAAGTGGTCGAGCCCGGCTTGCGCCCAGCCGGTGAATACCTCGTCGCCCTCTGGGGCTGACGCAGTGGGCAGGACGAGCACCCGGCCATCACCTGTGACTCGGTCGAGCAGCCATGCGTCGACCTCGTGCGACCACGGTTGGAACTCGCCAGAACCGAGCAACCCGAACCAGCCGCTCACGGCTCTCTCCGCTCCGCGCACCGGAAGGACTCACGCGCCATCGCGCGGGTCCATCGCTCCTCACCGAATGCCGCGGCCAATCCGGCGATCTGGCTGTGGTGCTCGCGGATCGCAGCCACTTTGAGAGCGAGCAAGTCACTATCGAGCTGAAGGTCGAGGTAAAGTTCGTCGTCGTCGACGACCGGAGGCTCCGCACCGTCGCGAAAGGCGCCCAGTGAGACGAGGTGCGGCAGGAACTCGTCACCCCATGCGTGGGAGTACGCCGCGTAGTACAGCGCAGCATCGTCGGCGGCGTGCTGACGGAACGCCTCGGTCGCCCACCCACTGACCGACTTGTGCCCCTCGTGGTTGGTGATCCCGTCCGGCCCGAATGTGAGCACAGTGTTCGGCTTGACCTGCGCCATGATCGACGCGACGGCGTCGGCCCCCGAGTCCGGAAGGGGTGTGTGCCAGTCCACGTCCGGAAGGTCAAGGGAGATGTGCTCCTGAACGCCGAGGATCGACAAGCACCTCTGCAGCTCAACAGTTCGCACCTGACCCAGGGTCTCCGGAGGCCAGAGCTCTGGGTCGAGCGATCCACCTTCGCCACAGGTCGCTGTGACGCAGACCACCCGCGACCCAGCAGCCACCGCTTGGGCCATGAGCCCGGACGCCAGGTACGCCTCGTCGTCAGGATGCGCCCAGATGCTGAGGACGGTCCCGAGGTCCGGGCCAGGTACGGCGGTCACCGATGCAACGTACCGCCGTGAGTCATGACCGGGTAGACGGTGATCAAGGACGGTGACCAAGTGGTCGACATCTGCAGAGACCTGGCGCCCTTCAACCATGGGATCCCGCATGCAGCCACCCGATGACTCTCCCTGCTGGGAGGGTGCGTGGTCGCGGGTCGACCCTTTGGTCGACCTGTGGGCCCAGGGGGCCTTGGCGCGCACCGTGGCAGCGCTACCCACCCTGCACCCCTGGCGGTTGGGCGATGACAAGGCATCGGTTCGTTCCGTTCTCTGGAGCGCGGTCCCCGAGGGAGCGACCACCCATGACGTCGAGCTTGTTGACGGCGGAGTCGCGATACTCACGCAGTCGGCACCACCTCCGTCGCTCCCCCTGGGTGACGTGAGCCCCGCCGATAGCCTGCTCGCCGACGCCGAGATGGCACTAGCCACACTGGCAACCATCGATCGTCGGCAACCCCACGATCAGGCACTCCGAACCTTCCTGCCGTCGGACCCTGGGGTGCGTCGCTGGGTCGGAGGCATGGCGCTCCTTCCCGGTGCCTGGCTACCCGATCTGGCGATCCTCCCGCGAAGCCAACGCGACATCGACGACCCAGGTACCCGCTGGGACACCGAGTCTGTCGCGTTCGCGGCCCGACACTCTGTCCACGCAGGTGACATGCGGTTTGCGTCCGACGTACTGGCACCCCACGTGACAGCGCTGATCTTGGACCACGTCCCCGACGACGCCGCGGTGACCATGGCCGGCAACGCGGTCCACATCTGGTGGGAGTACACCGACCAGAGTCGACTTGCCACAGGAAGGGCCGGTCGGACGCTAGAGGTCGCCACCCGGGTTCGCGACGCTGTGCCTTCGTTCGTCCTCGCCGACTACCCCGACCACTCCGACCGGGTCGAAGACCGTCTTGCCGAACGAGCCGCACAGGCGGATGCCTACCGGGCCGGACGCGTTGCCGGTCGCAACCAGGACCCCACGCTGCAACGCATCTACTCGCAAGCTCAGGCGACCTACCAACTCGGCCAGCGCAAGGACTAACTGCCGTTCAGCGAAGCGGGCCCTTAAGGGGTCACGCACTCCGTATCCTGGCTCAGTGCTGACTACCGAAGGCTCGCTGCGACAACGACTGGCTGAACGCCCGGTTCTGATCGATGGCGGCCTCGCGACGACGCTTGAGCTACTCGGGCATGACATCTCCGGCGACCTCTGGTCTGCCCGGATGCTCGTGGACGATCCGGGCGCCATCGTCGAGGCCCACAGCGCCTTCTTCGCAGCAGGAGCTGAAGTCGCGACGACCGCGTCCTACCAGGCAACGTTCGACGGATTCGCCGCGCATGGCATCGATCGCCAGCAGACCGCCGACCTGATGCGACGCAGCGTCGCGCTCGCCCGCGATGCATCCGCGCAGGTGACCAACCGGCCAACGTGGGTGGCTGCATCGATCGGGCCCTACGGTGCCATGCTCGCCGACGGCTCGGAGTACCACGGACGCTACGGGCTCAGCGTGGCACAGCTACGCGAGTTCCACCTGCCGCGGATCGAAGTCCTGGCCGCCGCAGGTGCTGACCTGCTGGCCTTCGAGACACTGCCCTGCGCCGCCGAGGTCGAGGCAGTGCTCAGCGAGATCGACGAGGCGGGCCTGGAGAGCTGGGTCTCGTTGTCGATCGACGGGTCGCGGACCAGGGCGGGCGAGCCGCTCGAGGACGTATTGGCAATGGCCGCTGACGTCTCCGGTGTACTCGCGCTCGGAATCAACTGCTCGACCCCCAGCGATGCCACAGCTGCCGTAGGCGCCGCGGCACGGGCGGGAAAGCCTGTCGTCATCTACCCGAACAGCGGCGAAGGGTGGGACGCCGTTTCCCGTGCGTGGGTTGCTGCCGAAGCTGAACCACACTTCCCGGTCGAACGTTGGGTCGCGGAGGGGGCGCGGCTGGTCGGCGGTTGCTGTCGTGTCACCCCAAGCGACATATCCGCGATGGCCGTACAACTCGACCAGTAGGGTCGCTGGCGTGAAACAGGTCATCATTGGAGTGCGCTGGGCCGACATGGACGCCTACCAGCACGTCAACAACGCCGTGTATCTCAACTACCTCGAAGAGGCCCGCGACACCGTGATGGTGAGCCTGTTCGGACCCGAGGCGCTCGACTTCGTCCTCGCCCACGTCGACATCGACTTTCGCAACGAGGTCACCCAGGACGACGGTGACGTCACCGTGCTGAGCCGGGTGGTCAACTACGGGCGGTCGAGCGTCCGTAGCCGTGAGCTCGTCCGAAAACCTGACGGCTCGTTGGCGGCCGAGGGCGGCGCCGTGGTGGTTCCCCGAGACGCAGAGTCCGGACGGTCCCGTCCCCTGACCGGGGCCGAGATCGCCCTCATCGACGCCGAGCTCGCGGCCGACCGGGCCGCTGGCATCGACTTCTGACCCCCTCAGGCTGCGGGCTCCTGGCGGGGGAAGGCCAGCAGTCCATCGACGCCGCGCTTGGCGATCTCGTTGCCGATGATGAGCCGCTGGATCTCCGAGGTGCCTTCCCACACGCGGTCAACGCGCAGCTCGCGGTAGAGCCGCTCAACAGCGAAGTCGCGCATGTAGCCACGTCCACCGTGGATCTGAACGGCGTTGTCGACGACACGGCCGGCGGCCTCGGACGCCGCCAGCTTCACGACGGCCGCCTTCGCGTGCAGCGTCTTGCGGTCCAGGTCTCCTGAGTCGATCTCGCAGCCGACCTGGTAGACCAGCGTCCGCGCTCCGGTGGTGTCGACGATCATGTCGGCAAGCATCGCCTGAATCAGCTGGTGGCTGATCAGCGGCCCACCTCCTTGGATCCGGCTCGTCGCGAAGTCGACGGACTCCTCGATCGCCCGGGTCGCAGCACCGACGGTGCGGGCACCAATCATCAGGCGTTCCTCCACGAACCAGTCACGGATGAGGTCGTAACCCTGGCCGATCTCACCAAGAACCTGCTCAGGTCCGACCTCGACGTTGTCGTAGGTGAACTCGGGGTGTTCGTAGACGAAGGTGTGCGTGTACTTCGGCGTACGCTTGATCGATAGCCCCGGTGCGTCCCGGTCGACGATGAAGAGGGTCGGCAGGTCATCGACCCAGGCGAGCGTCAAGATGAAGTCGGCCACATCACCGACGGTCACGAACCACTTCTCGCCGTTGATGATGAACCGATCACCCTGACGCTTAGCCGTCGTGCTCATGGCCAGTGGATCCGAGCCGGCGAACTCCTCGGTCACGGCAATCGCATCGCGCTTCTCACCCCGGATTCCGGGCAGCAAGTAGCGCTCACGTTGCTCCGGCGTGCAGGCCTTGAGCGCGTTTGCCGGACGCCAGACGGTGTCCCACAAGGCGTTAGTCAGTCGACCGAGCCCCTCGTGGTAGAGGATCTGCTCCATCGTGGTCAGGCCAGCGCCTCCCCACTCCCTGGGCATGTTCACCGCCTGGAGGTCCGCGTCAAGGACAGCCTGCCTGATGGTGGCGTGCGCCTCTGCTGTCAGACCGTTGCTCATCTCGCACTCAAGCTCGTACGGCTTGATGAAGTCGCAGAGCTCGCGAACACGGGCGATGAGTCGCTGCTGCTCTGGTGTGTAGCTGAAGTCCATGACTGGCTAGTTCCCCTCGGGTTCATCCTTGACGTCGCCGACGGCGATCGCCCTGGCATCAAGTGCCACCGCGCCGTGCGCAGTGGCAAGCAGTGGGTTGACCTCGAAATCGGCGATCTCTGGATGCGCACAGGCGAATCGGGTGATCGCCGCGATCTGCTCGGCAACCGCATCGATGTCGACAGCAGGACGTCCGCGAACTCCATCGAGCAGCGCAGACGTGCGGAGCTTGCGCAAGAGATCTGTTGCCCGAGACGCATCAATGGGTGCCAACGATGTCGCGACGTCGTCAAGCACCTCGGTGAGGATTCCGCCGCCACCCACCATGGCGATCGGACCGAACCGCTCGTCCCTGCGGACGCCAACGATCAGCTCCACGCCATCACTGGTGTCGACCATCTGCTCGACCGTGACTGCCGGCGGAGCGAGCCGATCGATCATCGAGCGGTACCCCGCGCGCAGCTCGTCAGCATCGGCAATACCGAGCTGTACGCCGCCGACGTCGGTCTTGTGCAGCAACCCCATGGCCTTCAGTACGACCGGGAACTGGATCGCCGGCAGCGCCTCCTCGAGCTCAGCATCGGACGACACCAGGTGCGCCTGGGGGAAGTTCACGCCGGCCTCGAGGAGCGCAGCACGGACCGCCCAGTAGCCGAAGGCACTCATGGCCGACTGTGGTTCGGGAAGCGGAGTCAGACGCACAGGCTCCACCCCGGCCGTCTCACTGAGAGCCAGCAACGCCCCTTCAATCGTCCGGTAGACCGGAACCCCGCGGCTGCGTAGTTCGACGGCCGGGGCGTCCTGCGGGAACATCGAGTGAACGACCAGGGGGCGCCCAGAAGACACCACAGCGTCAGCAAGTGCCCCGGCCGTCTCCACCTCCAGGTCGGCCAAGGCCTCTCCGTACTGCCCGTAACCACCGAAGTACCCGCTGAGCACCATGGCGTCGACCTCACCACTGGCCAGTACAGCCCGAACGACCCGGCCGAAGCAAGACAGGTCCTGTTCTCCCCCACCCGCAACGTCGATCGGGTTGACGCTCGTCGCAGCGGCTGGAAGCTCTGCCGCCACCGTCGCCGCAAGTTCCCCGCTGAAGTGCACAACGCTCAGGTCGAGGGACTCCGCGACGTCTGCCGCGATCGATGCGTGTCCGCCGCCGTCGGTGATGATCGCCACCTTCCGTCCACGGGCGATCGGGCTCTCACGAAGCAACGCGATGGCATCGACCATCTGCGATGGCGTGCTCACCCGCACGATGCCGCCGGCCGCACAGGCGGCGTCCACCACGTCCGACGACGACACCAGCGAGGCGGTGTGCGAGGAAGCCTGACGGGCCGACGCTTCGCTGGCACCAACGGTCAACAGCACGACCGCCTTGCCGGCGTCTCGCGCATCCAGCGCGGCCTGAGCGAATCGTCGACCGTCCCGGAAGTCCTCGCAGTAGACCGCGATCACCTTCGTGCCGTCGTGCGTCACCGTTGCCTCGACAAGGTCGGCGGCATCAAGATGCGCCTGGTTGCCCAGGCTCGCAAAGCGCGAGAAACCCAGACCGTACTCGTCAAGCAGCTGGGCAAGCTCGAGCGAGAGATTGCCGCTCTGCGAGATGAAGGCAACGTCCCCAGGTTGCAGGGGGTTCGATGTCAGCGAGAGACCCGTTGCAGCATCGGAGACCCCGAGACAGTTGGGTCCAAGAAGCACAGCACCAGCTGCCCTGACGCGCTCGACGACCGCCTGTTCGCGGGCTTTCCCTTCGGGCCCCGTCTCGCCAAGGCCGGCGCTGATGCCAACGATTGCGCGGGCACCGGCGCCCAGCGCATCGTCGACTGCAGCCTCGAACGACGACGCGGGGACTGCCACCACTGCCAGGTCCACTCTGAGTCCGGCCCCCACCAGTGACGGTACGGCCGGTCGGTCGAGTACGACATCGGTGCGGGCGTTGACCAGGTGCACCGGCACCGGGCCAGCGAGGGCACCCTTCGCCACCCAGTTTCCCCACTTGCGAATATCGTCGCTGGCACCGATGACTGCAACGCTCTTCGGCGCGAAGAGCGCCTCCAGGGCAGCCGGGTTCGGTGGACCAGAATCGGCTTCAGCTTGGGGTTCCATCAGCGAGCCACCGCCG
>JANLWJ010000376.1:0-1592 GCA_031364455.1 Actinomycetes bacterium
ACATGAAATCCCTCGTCCTTCTGTTTTTCGCCCTGTCCACGGCCGCGCTCGCGCCCGCGGCCTCCATCGTCCAAGACCTGCTGGCCCCCGCTATTTCGGGCAAGGGGACGGTCTACTTCCGGGTCGCACTCGAAAAAAGGAACGGCATCGACATGCGCGAGTTATCGATGCCCAAGGACCTGATCCAGGCGCTGGAGAAGAAGGGGGCGGCGGTCCGCCCGAATCGGACCCCCGCCAACGTCAGCTACTGGATCTTTTTCAAGAACGGTGACTTTGCCACGTGCGACATCGTCAACGAACCCGCCGCGGCGAACATGCCCTATGAGAAACTGGTGCCGTATTTTGCCGACGCGCCCCACGACGGCCCCAAGTGGAGCCGGGAAGGGGAGAGCCTGGTGATCGGCAAGCGGTACTATTCGGTCCGGGTGCTGGCCGCCAACGACCTGGTTTCAGGCGGACTCAAGGGGGAGGTGGAGATCGCCGTCACGGACAGCGGCGGGTCCAAGATCTATTATTATTTTGGGACGATGGTCTCCCCATCCAAGTAGCCTCCGCCGGGTGGCCGGCCCCGGGTTTCCGGTGGCGAAATTGCTTGTCACTGCATTCGGGCGAAGCCTAATACCCGCCACTCGTCTTTCGACGAATCCAGCCCTTTTGCCGAACTAGCTCAGTTGGTAGAGCAACGCTTTCGTAAAGCGTGGGTCATCGGTTCAAATCCGATGTTCGGCTCCATTTTTAAGGCGGTTTTTGTAGGGCGGGGTCGCTGACCCCGCCGGTGAATCCAATCCTCCAACCCACCGCGGATGACACGGATAAACGCGGATGACCTGAACCCATCCGCGTACATCCGCGCCATCCGCGGAAAAGCATTACATTTTAGTCCGTGCCAAGGATAGGAAAGGCGGGATCAGCGATCCCGCCCTACATCTCAATTGTCCGAGATGCGCTCGTCCGGGAGGCCGCCTTGCAGCTGGCGCCGCAGCCGGATCGCCTCGATCTCGCCGCGCAACTGCCGGGCAAACAGCTCCAGCCGGCGGCGGACGTCGAGGGTCTCGAGGAGCTTTTGCTTCAACGCGCTGTTTTCACAGAGGCTGAACGCGGCGAGGTCAATGAACACCTCGGGGTCCTCCACCGTCCGGAGAAACTCCGCCATCTCGGGCGGCACCGGGGCGCCGAATTTCTGCTTGAGCGCGATCAGCCGCGCGAGCTCGATGCGCAGCCGGACGTTTTCGGCGGGGTCGGCGACCGGCTCGCTCGGCAGCGCGCGCACGCGGATGCGGCGGTAGGGCTTGTCCGCGATGATGGTGATGACCTCAACGCGGCAGAGACCCTGGAGCAGAAGGTTGGAGGTGCCGTTGGCGTTTTTCTGGCAGGCGCGCACAATGCCGACACTGGCCACGCGGTGCGGTGGCTCGAACTCGCCCGGCTGGTCGAGGCGCTTCTGGTCAAGGCCGGTGACGGCGAACAGGCGGTTGGTGGCGAGGACTTCCTTGAGCATCTGCCGGTAACGCGGTTCGAAGATATGGAGGGGCATCAGGGCCTGCGGAAAGAAGGTCACATTGGGCAGGGTCATGACCGGCACTTCCTCGGGC
>JANLWJ010000385.1:0-4526 GCA_031364455.1 Actinomycetes bacterium
GCCTGCGGACCACCAGGTCCGCCAGCAGCCGGCCCCGCACGGTGAGCACCACCCGACCCGACGCCAACGCGTCCAACTCAATCAGGCCCTCGCGAACGAGCGTCTCGCAGTCGGCCACCGCATCTCGCGAAAGCACATCGATGCCAAGACCATCACTGAGTCGCACCTCAAGGAGAACCCGCTCGAGCTTTCGGGTCGACGCGTCGAGGACCTCCCGCGCGAGGGCAGGGCTGTGGCCAGCGGCCAGCCGCTCTTCGTAGGCGCGCGGATGCTTGACGTTCCACCACCGCACTCCCCCAACATGGCTGTGGGCGCCAGGGCCGAACCCCCACCAGTCGTGGCCTTTCCAGTAAGCGAGGTTGTGCCGGCTCTGATGCTGAGGCGCACTTGCCCAGTTCGACACCTCGTACCAGCTGTAGCCGGCAGCCCCGAGCAGCTCATCGGCGATTCCGTACTTGGCGGCCTGGTCGTCATCGTCCACCCCACCAAGCTCGCCGCGGTCGATCCGGCGAGCCAGCGCCGTTCCCTCTTCGACGATGAGTGAGTAGGCGCTGACGTGCTCTGGCTCAAGAGCGATCGCCGCCTCTAACGACGTCCGCCACTCGTCGACCGACTCCCCCGGCGTCCCGTAGATGAGGTCAACGCTGACGCTGTCGAAGCCGGCGGCGCGAGCCTCAGCGACCGCCTCGGCCACCCTTCCGGGAGTGTGGGCCCTGTCGAGGGTGGCCAGGACATGCGACACCGCGCTCTGCATGCCGAACGAGATGCGGTTGACTCCGGAAGTGCGCAAGACCTCCAGCTGCTCGCGCGTCACCGACTCGGGGTTCGCCTCAGTCGTTACCTCGGCGTCCTCAGCCAGGCCGAAAGCCTCGGCCAGGGCTTTGAGCATCAACGCCTGGTCGGCGGCGGCGAGCAGCGTTGGGGTACCACCTCCGAAGAAGACCGTCGACAGGGGCGACGCATGCGGCACGACCTGCCGCGCCAAGTTGATCTCAGCCAGCACCGCACCGACGTACTGCTGCTGAGTGCTGCCTTGCATCTCCCCAGCGGTGTAGGTGTTGAAGTCGCAGTAACCGCATCGCGTTGCGCAGAACGGCACGTGCACGTAGGCCCCGAACGGAACCGCCCCCACCTCCCGCAGAGCCGAATCGGGCAGTCGGCCATTCGGTGGTACGGGTTCACCTTCAGGAAGCGCGCTCGGCATTGACCCAGTCTGTCAGCGTGGCAGGCTTGGGCGGCTAGACCGGCGTCGTGTCGTCGGGGACGAACGCTGGGCCGTGTCCAGGAATGATCTGCGCGGGCGACAACGCGAGGATCCGCTGTCGCGATGCACGCAGGACGTCGGCGTCCGGCGCAAACGGATCCTCCAACGGCCCCTCGGCCGACCACCAGAGGTGGGTCAGCACAACGACACCGGAGTCGGTCTGCACGACCGTCGAGATGTCCTGGTCGGTGTGTCCGCGGGTCTGGAGCAACGTCGTGTTCGGCCCGACGGCGAAACCCTCGGCCTCGCGGTCCTCCCAGACATCACCGCGGTAGATCGCTTGGAAGTCATGGAACCGCGCCTGGGGGAAGAGGGCTGCATGCAACGTGTGGTCGAGGTGATGGTGACTGAAGACGACATCGGTGACGGCATCAGCGTGGATGCCGAGGGCTGTCAGCGGGTCCAGGATCAGCCCGCGGTCGGCCACCATGCCGGGGTCGACCACTATCACGACGTCCTCGTCTCGGATCAGCGTGACGGTGCCGGCCACCCGGTCATCGGCGTAGCCCTCGACGATGACGGCAACCTCGGCGGTCACTTCGACTCCGAGTACATGCCGTCGAGGATCTCGGAGTACATGTTCTCCACCACTCTCCTCTTAACCTTCTGGCTCGGTGTCAGCTCACCGGTCTCGACGGTGAAGTCGTGGTCGAGCACCCGGAACTGCTTGATGGTTTCCCACCGGTTGAGCGACGTGTTGAGCTCGTCGATGCCTTCCTGAAGATGGGCGCTCACCTGGGCGTTGTCGATGAGGGAGGCGTAGTCACCGGTGATGCCCTCGCTCTCGGCCCACTGGGGTGCGGTGTCTGGGTCAAGGGTGATGAGTGCGCTGGCAAAGTTGCGCTTATCGGCATGGACGACGACATGGCCAACGATCGGGGTCAACGCCTTAAGACGTGCTTCGATCACCGATGGCGCGATGTACTTGCCACCGGACGTCTTGACCAAGTCCTTCTTCCGGTCAGTGATACGGACCCGACCGCCCTCGTCGATCTCGCCGACGTCGCCGGTCGAGAACCAGCCTTCGGCGTCCAACACGACGGCCGTCTGGTCGGCCATGCCGTGGTAGCCGCGCATGACGCCGGGGCCGCGAACTTGGATCTCGCCGTCGGACGCAATCCGGATCTCGCTGCCGGGGAACGGCTCCCCTACGGTCCCGAATGCCCAGTTGTGCGGGCGGTTGATGCAAGTGCCGGCGCTGGTCTCGGTGAGCCCGTAGCCCTCCAGGATCAGCAGGCCGGCTGCCTCGAACCACTCGGCAACCTCGCCGCTGAGGGCTGCACTTCCGGAGACCAGGTAGCGAATGTTTCCGCCGAGTCGGCCGCGGATCTTCTTGAAGACGAGAGCGTCGGCGATGGCGTACTGAACCTTCAAGAGCCCAACCGGCTCAATGCCCTGCTGCCGCCGCCGGGACACCTGAAGCCCCACTGCGAACGCCCACTGGGCGATGGACGCCTTGGCGCCGCCCTCACCGAGCGCGGTCTGGATCACCCTGGCGCGCACCTTCTCGAAGATGCGCGGTGCACCGGCCATGAAGGTGGGCTTAACCTCGGCAAGACCGTCAGCGATCTTTTCGACCCGGCCGTCGACAGCCGAGGCGAACCCGATCTGCAGCATGGCGGCCAGCAGCACCTTGCCGAACGAGTGCGAGAGCGGCAGCCACAGGAACTGCACATCGTCGATCGTCAAGATCTCGCACGCGTCGATACAGGCACCCTCATAGGTCCAACACGACTGGGCGAGCTCGACTCCCTTGGGGCGTCCGGTCGTTCCCGAGGTGTAGATCAGGGTCGCTAGGTGGTCCGGAGCGATGGTGGCGATGACGCCGTCGACCGCAGACGGATGCTCGCGCAGATGGTCAGCGCCGAGGCGGGCGAGATCGCGCCATGACAGGACCCAGTCGCCATCGGCTTCACCGTCGATGACGATGACCCTCTCCACAGCGGGCAGCTGTTCGCGGGAGGCGACCAGCTTGGCCACCTGGGCGGCGTTCTCGGCGAATACGAACCGGCTGCCGGAGTCGGCGACGATGTAGGCGACGTCCTGCTGTTCAGTGGAGGGGTAGACGCTGGTGGTGGCACCCCCTGCGCACATGACGGCGAGGTCGGCCAGGACCCACTCGTAGCGGGTGGAACAGATGATGGCGACCCGCTGCTCGCTGGTAAGCCCCAGAGCGAGCAGGCCGGCAGCGAGGTCGTAGGACTGCTGACCGACCTGCTCCCAGCTCAGCGCCTCCCAGCCGTGCTCAGTGGGAAACCGCAGAGCCTCTCGCCGTGGCGTGGCGTCCACCCGGTCGACGAGCATCTGCGCGACCGAGCGCGCCGGATGAGGATATGTGGCTTCGGCGCTGCCGGTGATCGGCATCGTCATGCGGTCCTCCGATGATCAGGTGGGGCCAGCGTAGGCAGCGGGCGGCGTCCGCACCACAACCCCTCCCCACAATGCGGTAGTTGAGTGAGGTCATAGCGTCAGTGACGCTTCCGCAATCCGAGGGATGGGGCTACTTTTTGGCGGTGGTGTCCTCGTTGGAGAGCGCCGCGATGAAGGCCTCCTGGGGCACCTCGACGCGGCCCACCATCTTCATCCGCTTCTTGCCCTCTTTCTGCTTCTCCAGCAGCTTGCGCTTACGCGAGATGTCACCGCCGTAGCACTTGGCCAGTACGTCCTTGCGGATCGCGCGGATGTTCTCGCGGGCGATGATCCTGGCGCCGATGGCCGCCTGGATCGGCACCTCGAACTGCTGACGCGGAATGAGGTCTTTGAGCTTCTGGGCCATGGCGACGCCATACGCGTAGGCCTTGTCCTTGTGCACCACAGCGCTAAAGGCGTCAACAGCATCACCATGCAGCAGGATGTCGACCTTGACGAGCTCAGCGGCCTGCTCACCCTTCTGCTCGTAGTCGAGGGACGCGTACCCGCGCGTTCGCGACTTCAGCAGGTCGAAGAAGTCAAAGACGATCTCGGCAAGCGGAAGCATGTAGCGCAGCTCGACGCGTTCCTCCGAGAGGTAGTCCATGCCGAGCAGCTGGCCACGGCGCCCCTGACAGAGCTCCATGATCGTGCCGATGAACTCCGACGGCGCCAGCACCGTCGCACGCACGACCGGCTCGTACACCTCCGCGATCTTTCCGACGGGGAACTCGCTGGGGTTGGTGACAACGATCTCGGATGCGTCCTCCATCACCACGCGGTAGACCACGTTCGGTGCCGTTGAGATGAGCTCAAGGTTGGACTCACGCTCAAGGCGCTCGCGCACGATCTC
>JANLWJ010000394.1:0-3123 GCA_031364455.1 Actinomycetes bacterium
GATGATGCCCGAGCGCTCGCGGATCCACTCGTCGGAGGAGTCGATGTGCTCGCAGATCTCGTCATTGGTCACCACTCGCGACGGGCGGTAGGCACCGACGCCGAGAATGCGGGCGTACTCGGCACCGGTACGGGGCGCAAGTGCGATACCCGTCACTCCGCCACCTCATGGGGATGGAGCCGGACGATCGGCTGGCCGGGGGCGATGGGGTCGCCGTCCTCGACGAGCCACTCCACGATGGTGCCGCCGTGGGGGGCGAGGACTGTCTGCTGGTCGCGGTTGGTCAGGACGTGTCCGACCTTGGTACCCGGCTCGAGGTTGTCCCCGACGCTGGCGTCACTGCGGTGGAAGATCCCCTTAGCGGGAGCGACGAGCATGCGCCACGAGGGAGAGGTGTCGAGAGGGCTCGGGGTGCCGTGCCGCTCGACCAGGTTGCGTGCCGCGTCGAGGTCGTCCGGGGTCTTCAGAGCAACCACCTCGACGCCTGGCATCGCCCGCTTGGCGAGCCCGGCCAAGGTCCCTGCTGGTGGAACCTCGATCAGCGCCGTGACGCCGAGGTCGACCATCGCCTGCATGCAGAGGTCCCAGCGCACCGGGTTGCTCAGCTGCATGACCAGCCTGGTGAGGTACTCGCGTCCGCTCTGCACGACACCACCGTCGGCGTTGGAGAGCAGCCGGGTGCGGGCATCGTGGGTGTAGATCGCGCGGGCGAAGCCGCCCATGGTGTTGACGGCCGGTGCCATGTGTTTGGTGTGGAACGCCCCCGCCACCGAGAGTGGTCGGAGCCGGGCACCTTCTGGCGGGTCGTCCTGGAATGTGGCGAGCTCGTCCATCGTTCCGGCCGCGACGATCTGGCCGGCCCCATTGATGTTGGCCGCAGTCAGGCCGTGCTTGTCGATGGCGGCCAGGACGGTCTCGGTGTCTCCGCCGAGAACGGCGGTCATGCCGGTCTCGGTGACAGCCGCAGCTGCGGCCATGGCCTTGCCGCGCTCGCGGACGAAGACCATCGCCTGCTCGGCCGACATGACGCCGGCCGCGGCTGCAGCAGTGATCTCGCCGACGGAGTGTCCTGCCCCGACGCCCACCTTGCCGAAGGCATCTGCGGGGTGCGGGAAGAGGCTCAGTAGTGACACCAGCCCGGACGCCACGATCAGGGGCTGTGCGATGGCAGTGTCGCGAATCGTCTCGGCGTCGGCCTCGGTGCCGAAGTGCACGAGATCGAGGTCGGCGACGGCCGAGAGCCAGCGCAGTCGGTCCTCGAAACCGGGCAGTTCAAGCCAAGGAGAGAGGAAGCCTGGAGCCTGGGCGCCCTGACCGGGCGCGACGATGACGAGCACGTAACCACCTTGGCGTACTGGACGACGTTTCCCGGTACCGGCGCCGACGAAGCGGGCCCGGTGCGCTTGTAGGAACCCTACAACGACGGGCCAGCGCGCTGGTCGAGTCGTCCCACCGTCAGCGCTACCCGCAAGGTGAAGGCATCCCGTGGGTCGGTCGGCACCAACCCGCTGACCTCGGCGATCCGCCGGAGACGGTAGCGCACGGTGTTGGCGTGCACGAACAGGGCTCGCGCCGCTGCCTCCAGCGAGGCCGACTGCTCCAGGACGGCGGCAGCGGTCTCGAGAAGCCCGCCCCCAGCCTCGGCCAAGGGCCGGTAGACGTGGTCGACGAGGGACTGGCGGGCGTGGAGGTCACCGTCGAGGGCACGTTCTGGCAACAGCGCGTCGGCAGAGACCGGGCGCGGAGCCTCCGGCCAGCCGGGAGCGGCGCGGAGCCCGGCGCGGGCAGCCGAGACCGAGCGGGCGGCAGCTGTGAGGTCATCGACGACTTGACCGACGACGACCGGTCCGTTGCCGAATTGCGCCACAAGGGGCCCGGCAGCGGCCACCGGGTCGTGTGGGTCGGCGAGGGTGCCCCCGAGAATGCAGACAAGCTCGTGTCCGTGGACGCCGGAGACCACGTCGAGTCCGGCATGCCGAGCGGCCCGGCGCAGGGCGTCAACGACTGTTGCTGCGGTGGCATCCGGGGGGGAGCCCGCGATCGCGAAGACGTGTGGGGAGCGCGACCAGCCGAGCGCGGCGGCGCGGGAGAGGTCATCGTCACCGACGTCGCCGCGCATCAGGGCGTCGGCGAGCAAGGCCTCGAGGCGGGCGTCCCAGGCGCCACGAACCTCGGCGGCCTGGGCGTAAACCTCGGCCGCCGCGAAGGCGACCTCGCGGGCGAAGACCAGCACGGCTTCGCGTAGCTGTGCTTCGTCGCCCGGCTCCGCCAGCTCGGCGGAGTGCTCCTCGACTACCTCGATCGTCGTGCGGACGAGCTCGACGGTCTGCTGCAGCGTCACCACCCTCGCCAGCTCGCGTGGGGCAGAGCCGAACACCTCGGCAGTGATGGCCCTGGCGGCATCCGGCCGGCGGCTCCAGGCGACGAATGCGCCGATCCCGGCCTGGGCGACCAGGGTGATCCACGAGCGGTCCTCAGCTGACATCGTCCGGAACCAGGGGAGGGTGGCCTCGACCCGGCTCATCGCCTCGCTGGCGAGGTCACCCGAGGCGCGTTCGATCCTGGTGATCGTGGCGGCGCTGGCCCTCGCTGATGGCACGACGGCAGGGTAGGCGTCGTTCGGAGAGCGGGCGAGCCTGGGGTTGTCGCACCCCCACAATCCCACCGAGTGCGCCCATGAGGGCTCCGGGTGACAATGGGCTGGTGACGTCCCTTGATCTCAGGCCTGCCCCGGACCGCTTCGCGACCGACTGGGGATGGCTCGACTCCAAGCACTCATTCTCGTTCGGCCAGCATTACGACCCCAGGAACACCCACTTCGGGTTGCTGCTGGTGAGCAACGACGATGTCGTGGACGCCGGGACTGGTTTCGAAACGCACCCGCACCGCGACATGGAGATTGTCACCTGGGTCCTCGAGGGTTCACTCGTCCACCAGGACTCGACAGGGCACTCCGGCGTGATCTACCCGGGGTTGGCGCAGCGGATGAGCGCCGGCACTGGGATTCTCCACTCCGAGAAGAACGACTCGTGGACCCTGACGGGGGAGTCCGAACACAAGTCGCCGGTGCACTTCGTGCAGATGTGGGTGCTGCCTGACGAGCGCAATCTCACGGCGGGCTAC
>JANLWJ010000402.1:0-3901 GCA_031364455.1 Actinomycetes bacterium
CCTGGTGCAGGTTGTCGACCCATCCGTTGTTCGGTGTCGTGACGTACACCGTTGCAGGCTTCCCCGAGACCATCGCCTCGACGATCTGCGACGGATACTCCCCACCGCGCTCCATCGGGAAGTCGCGCGAACCCGCGAGCACGGCCCGCAACATCTCATCGTTCTCGCGACGCCAGGTCGGCCAGTTGTGGGCATAGAAGCCGGACTCGCCGATGTACTCCTTGCCCATCCATCGTTTCACCACATCAGGATGGGTACGGAAGTACGGCAGGTACTCCGAGACGTGCCCGCTGCTCTCGGTGGGAAATGCACCGAACTGGTACATCAGCTCGAATCTGACCGGGTCCTCCTCCAGCACGTCCGGGATCCGGCCGCGTTCGCGCAGCAAGGGATAGAGGTCCTCGCCATTGCGAGTCAGCTGAGTGAGCCAGGCCAGATGGTTGACCCCGGCGGCGCGAAACTCGATCTCGCGCTTGTCGATCTGCAGATAGTCGGCCAGGTTCTCGACCGTGTAGTGGACGGAGTGGCACATACCCCAGACGGGAATGCTCGCAGCCCGTGACGCGGCCAGGATCGTCATCGACATCGGGTTGGTGTGGTTCAGCACCAGTGCGTCCGGGCAGAGCCGTTCGACATCAGCGACGATCTCCAGGATCGAGGGGATCGTGCGCAACGACTTGAAGAGACCACCCGGACCGATCGTGTCGCCAATGCACTGGTCAACGCCGTACTTCATGGGGATGTCGTAGTCGAAGTCGACGGTCTTCAGGCCGGCCACCTCGATGGTGCTGATCACGACCGTCGATCCAGGGAGCAGCTCGGTGCGGTCGACCGAGGACCTTACGGTCCAGTCGCGGCCGGACCGTTCGATCAGGTAGTCGGCGAACTCATGAGCGAGCGCCAGCCGCTCGGCGTCCAGATCGACCAGCCGAAACTCGCCTTCGTCCAGCCCCGGAGCGGTCAGGAAGTCGGTCATCAGTTCGGCGGCGAACACGGTACTGCCGGCCCCGATGATGGTCAGGACGGTCATGTCACTTACCTCCGGACAAGGTTAGACCTTGGACGATCCAGCGTTGGGTGGCGAGAAAGACGAGAAGCACCGGGACCACCATCAGGACCGATGCCGCCATGACCAGGTTCAGCTGCGCAGAGTGCTGCGTGGAGTACCAGGACAAGATCACTGGGATCGTGCGCTTCTCATTCTCCGTCAGCACGATCAACGGCCACAGGTAGGCGTTCCAGTTGAACATGAAGGTGAGCAGACCCAGTGTCGCCAACGCGGGTTTGACCTGCGGGAGGACGACGGACCAGTAGATGCGAAACTCCGAGGCGCCGTCGACCCGGGCGGACTCGATCTGCTCATCCGGAAGCGCTCGCATGAACTGTCGCATCACCAGAATCGCGAACGGGTCGATGGCGACGGTGACTACCAGGCCCCACAGGTTGTTCAGCAGGCCAAGCTCGCTCAGGATGAGGTAGTTGGGGATCATCAGCACGCTCGGCGGCACCATCATCAGCGCCATGAGGTACCAGAAGATGATGTCGCGTCCGCGGAAGGCGTACTTGGCGAAAATAAAGCCGAGGATGGAGGACGTGAACAGTGTCACGAGCACGTTCGTCAGTGCCACGAACAGCGAGTTCCGGTAGAAGGTGGTGAGAGGGAGCTCGGGATCACTGAGGATGGTGCTGAAGTTCTCTAGCGTCCAGTCCTGCGGCACGAAGGTGGGCGGGATCTGGCGAATCTCGGCACCGGTCTTGAACGCTCCGAAGACCATCCAGAAGAACGGCAGCGCCGCGACGATTCCGCCGACCACAAGAACGACGTGGAGCGCCACGCGTCCGACAGAAAGTGACCGACGCGGAGGCCCGACGACCGTGACGGCCTCCGGGCGCACGTCTGAAACTGAGAGCGTGGCCATCAGTACGACCACTTCGTGCGCAGCAGGCGCGACTGGATCAGAGTGATGAGTAGCACGATGGCTAGGAGCACCAAGGACTCAGCGGCGGCCCACCCCATGGCCTGGAATCGGAACGCGTTCTCAAAGATATCGAGCGAGAGCACCCGCGTCTGGTTATCCGGGCCACCCAGCGTCATCACCTGGAAGAGGTCGAAGGCCTGGAAAGACGAGATCATGGTGAGAATCGCGGTCAGCAGGATCGTCGGCTTGAGCAGGGGAAGGGTGACGTGCCAGAAACGCTGCCAGGCGTTGGCACCGTCGAGCAGGGACGCCTCAGTGAGCTGCTTCGGGATGCCCTGCAGGGCCGCGATGAAAATCACCAGGTTGTAGCCGATATCCATCCAGAGGTAGGAGGCCGTGACCGCGATCAGTGCCACGGGGATGCCGGCAACCGTCAGGGACGGGTCGTTGAGCCACGAGATGACCGTGGTGTCACCGGTGACCTTCGTGAGGATGCCGTTAAGTAGTCCGAACTGCGGGTTGAGGACGTACTGCCAGATGACCGCGACGGCGACGGCAGAGGTCAGCACCGGCATGAAGAAGACTGTGCGCAACAGTGGGCGGAGCCGGCGAGCGGCCGCCTCGATCATGACCGCCAGGGGCAATGTGATCAGCAGGTTGAGCGGCAGCACGATGAAGGCGAAGACAAGCGTCACGACAACGGCTGTGTGGAAGGTCGAGGTCAGCTGCGACGGGTTCGAGAAGTCGAAGAGCTGCTGGAAGTTCTCGAGGCCGACGAACGGGTTGTCGCCACCGAGTCCTCCGATGCTCGCACCATCTCGCCGGGGGCTGTAGTTGAAGAGAGAGAGTGCAAACACCCAGACCAGCGGAAGTAGGGTGAAGAAGGCTAGATACAGCATGATCGGCCCGAGCACGATGCGCCGGAATCGGTTTTGTGGTGCCGCGAGCGACCCGCGCGACCGACCCTTTGGGGGGCCGGCCGCCGGGGGGCGCTCGACGGCTTCGACTGTCATGACGACGTCCCCGGCTAGAGGGAATTGGCCTCCTGTTCGATGGCGGCGAGGGCGTCCTCGACGCTCGTCTGCCCATTCAGGTAGTCGAGCACGTTGGGAACGATGATCCGGTAGAAGAGCCGGTCGCGGTCGGGCAGGCTGCCGACGTACTGCGCGTCTCCCAGGATGTCCAGCCACGGTGCCAGGTAGGCGGCGTCGGCGAGCAGCTGGTCACGGGCGTCCCCCTGTGTGTTCGCCTTCAGGGCCGGTAGAGTTCCAGTTGCGAGGTTCCAGTCCAAGGCATTCTGGTCGTTTTGCGCCACGTACGAAATGAAGTCCCAGGCCAGCTCCTGCTCCGGGCTGTTGGACGACACCGCAAGACCCCAACCGGAGTCGGCGGCGAAGTCGCTGTTCTCCAGTGTCGGGAGCGGAACGTACTCGGTGTTTGCTGCAACGTCGGGGAAGTCCGTTGCGTACTCAGGCACCACCCATGGGCCGACTAGCCCCATCGCGCAAAGCTCGGTGAAGTAGCAGTCACCTACCCAGTTCGCGGTGTCGGTGAAGAGCGTGGGATCGACGATATCCTCGTCGATGAAGCTCTTCATCAACTCCATCGATGCCTGCGCCTCCGGGGTCTGGAAGGTGAAGGTGCCGTCCTCGGCTAGGTAGCTTCCGCCGTTCTGCAGGATGAGCGACAGCAGACTGTAGGAGATCCCGTCGTTGGTGGTGAAGTGGTAGCCCGCTCGCGTGATGGCACCATCCTCGACGACCGTCATCTTCTTCGCGTCCGCCCTGAACTCGTCGAAGTTCGCCCAGCCGTCGAGGGCGACATCGGCATCCACTGCCATTGCGGTGTTTACGAGAGTGGCCCCGTACTCGACATTCGACTCTTGCGGCATCCCGTAGAGCTGGTCATCGCACTGGTACCCGCCAAGTGGACCTGGGAAGAACGCTTCCTCGGCTGCTTTCACGGTTGAGATGTCCTCAGGG
>JANLWJ010000427.1:0-10946 GCA_031364455.1 Actinomycetes bacterium
CAGATGGTATCACTCTGATACCATCTGGCCATGGCTATGACCTTGCGAACCGACGACGAGCTCGACGCTGCGCTTTCTGCCCTCGCTGAGGCCGAGGGACTCTCCCGTCAAGAGGTGGTGCGACGGGCTGTTCTGGATCGGTTGTCCGCCCTCGAGCACCGCCAGCTGGTGGAGGACAGCGGTCACCGCATTGCCGAGCGTTGGCGCGACGTCCTTGATCGACTGGGCTCGGTGTGAGTCTTCGCTACCTGAGCACCGACGACCTCCTCCTGCTCGTCGCCGAGCTTGGCGATGGGCCAGTACGCGATGTGGGACTGCTGGGGTCAGCTGCTGGCCGGCCGCAGACCACGGTGTTCGGATCGGACGCGTATCCCACCGTCCCGGAGAAGGCGGCAGCCTTGCTCCACTCGATCACGAGTAATCACGCCTTGGTCGATGGCAACAAGCGGCTGGCGTGGCTCGCGGCCGTGGTGTTCTTGGACCTGGACGGATGGGACGTGTCCCTCAGTGATGATGAGGCATTCGACCTGGTGATGGCGGCGTCCACCGGCAAGGGCGACGTGGCCGAGATCGCAGAGGGGCTCCGGCTGGGGGAGCCGGCTATCAGGACGCCGGATTGGGCCAAGAGCGAACCCCCTGAGAGAATCTGACCTTGTGAGCTACCCCTACGAGGCGCCGGCGTCGGTCGACCTCTTCGAACGCGCCCAGGCTGTCACCCCCGGCGGGGTGAACTCGCCGGTGCGGGCCTTCCGGGCCGTCGGCGGCACTCCCCGATTCATGGTTCGCGGCGATGGCCCCTACATCTGGGACGCCGACGACCGCCGGTACGTCGACCTCGTCTGCTCGTGGGGGCCGATGATCCTCGGTCACCGCCACCCCATCGTGATGAACGCGGTTGAGCAAGCCGTCAGCCGCGGGTTCACATTCGGGACGCCGGGGCCAGCAGAGGTCGAGCTCGCTGAGCTGATCGTCGGGCGGACTCCGGTCGAGCAGGTGCGCCTGGTCTCCAGTGGCACCGAGGCCACGATGTCTGCGATCCGGCTGGCGCGCGGTTTCACCGGTCGGGCGAAGGTCGTGAAGTTCGCCGGCTGCTACCACGGGCACGTCGACTCGCTGCTCGTCGCCGCAGGTTCTGGCGTCGCCACCTTCGGACTCCCCGACACCCCCGGCGTCACGCCTGGCACGGCAGCCGACACCATCGTGATTCCTTACAACGACATCTTTGCCCTGGAAAAGGTGTTTGCCCAGCGGGGCAACGAGATCGCATGCGTGATCACCGAGGCCGCCGCCGCAAACATGGGAGTTGTCCCGCCTGCGTCCGGGTTCAACGCCAAGATCGCTGAGCTGTGCGCCAACAACAGAGCGCTCTTCATCAGCGACGAGGTCATGACTGGCTTCCGGGTCAGCCGATCCGGATGGTTCGGGCTCGAGCCCGTCACCCCCGATCTCATGACGTTCGGCAAGGTGATGGGTGGCGGACTCCCCGCTGCAGCCTTCGGTGGACGGGCCGATGTGATGGCGCACCTCGCTCCGCAGGGTGCGGTTTACCAGGCCGGAACACTCGCAGGTAACCCGATTGCTGCCACTGCCGGCGCAGCCACGTTGGGGGCACTCGACGATGCCGTGTACGCCATGGTCGACAGGCAGTCGGCTGAGGTCTCTCAGGCGGTGTCGCAGGCGCTCTCATCGGCGGGGGTAGCGCACCGCGTCCAGAGCGCCGGGTCGCTGTTCAGCGTGTTCTTCACCGACCACCAGGTGGTCGACTACGCGGGTGCCCAGTCACAGGAGGCCTTTCGCTACAAGGCGTTCTTCCATTCGATGCTCAGTCAGGGCGTCTACCTACCGCCGTCGGTGTTCGAAGCGTGGTTCCTCAGCGTGGCGCACGACGACACCGCGATCTCGCAGGTAATCGATGCCCTTCCAGCTGCTGCCGCCGCTGCCGCTGCCGCCACTCCGGAGACCGCATGAGTGAGCACACCGTCGTCCACCTGCTGCGGCATGGCGAGGTGCACAACCCCGAGGGCGTTCTGTACGGCCGTCTACCCGGATACCAGCTCTCCGAGTTGGGCCGTGCCATGGCTCAGCGGATTGCCGAGCACCTCAGCGACGCCGACATCGCCCACGTCGGTGCATCTCCACTTGAGCGCGCACAGGAGACGGCCCAGCCCATCGCTGCAGCACACGAGCTGCCGATCGCTGTCGACGGCAGGCTGATCGAGGCCGACAACGTCTTTGAGGGGCTGACCTTCGGCGTCGGTGATGGTGCGCTCACGCGTCCGCGACACTGGAAGGACCTGCGTAACCCCTTCCGGCCGTCGTGGGGTGAGCCGTACAAGGCGCAGGCGCTGCGCATGCTCGGGGCGATGGCAGCGGCGCGCGACGCCGCTTGTGGCCACGAGGCGTTGCTGGTCAGCCACCAGTTGCCGATCTGGACGACACGCACGCACGTCGAGGGACGCCGGCTCTGGCACGACCCACGCAATCGCGAGTGCTCGCTGGCCAGCCTCACGTCGTTCACCTACCGCGCAGACGAGATCGTGGCCGTCACCTACAGCGAGCCCGCTCGCGACCTGCTGCCGGCATCGGTAAAGACGCAGAAGTCAGGGGCTTGACGTGGCGCTACCGATCCTGCTGAGGGCTGGCCTTGTCGCTGTACCGCTGCTGCTCGTCCTCGCGGGTTGCACAGGCGACAGCGACGTGGAGTCCGGGGGAGGCCAGGGCTTCGTCTCGGGTGACGGGTCGGCGCTGGTGATCGACAAGGCCGATCGCGCTGTCGCCCCGGAGCTCAGCGGAGAGACGCTGGCGGGTGATGCGCTGTCGACCTCTGACCTCTCCGGTGACGTCATCGTGCTGAACTTGTGGGCATCGTGGTGCGGGCCCTGCCGAGGTGAGGCGCCGGCACTACAGCAGGTGTCAAGCGACGCGGCGAAGGATGGTGTGTCATTCGTCGGCATCAACACGCGTGACCAGGATGCGGCGGCCCTCGCCTTTGAGAAGAACTACGACATCACCTATCCCAGCTTCGTCGACGACTCCGGGCAGCTCGAGCTCTTGATGGCTGAAGCAGTGCCGCTCACCGGCATTCCGTGGACCGTCATCATCGACCGGGACGGACTCATCGCTGCGCGCGTCCTTGGCGCCAGCACGTACTCAGAGTTGTCAAACCTCGTCGACGAAGTCGCTTCGGAGCGTTGATGCTGACGGCGCTGCTCGTCGACCCGGCGGAGACCGTCGTCGGGGGGTCGCTGCTCTTGGCGGCGTTGTTCGCGTTTGCGGCCGGCGTCGTCTCGTTCGCGTCGCCGTGTGTATTGCCTCTGGTGCCGGCTTACCTGGCATACGTCACGGGGATGATCGGCGTCGACCTCGCTGAAGCCAAGCGGGGACGCCTGTTGCTCGGTACGGCTCTGTTCGTCGGTGGATTCACCGTCGTGTTCGTGTCGTACGGCGCATTGTTCGGTGGTCTTGGTTCCGCGCTGATCGAGTACACAGACACCATCACCCGCGTGCTCGGTGTCTTCACCATCGTCTTCGGTCTCGCATTCATGGGGCTGATCCCATGGCTCAACCGGACGTGGAGCCCGACGCAGAACACGTCGATGGGTCTGGTCGGCGCGCCGCTGCTCGGAGTTCTCTTCGGTATCGGGTGGACGCCGTGCATCGGGCCCACGCTCGCTGCGGTCCAGGCGCTGGCGATCGACTCGGCGAGCGCCGGACGCGGTGCTGCGCTCGCGGCTGTGTACTGCCTCGGTCTGGGGCTTCCGTTCTTGTTGGTTGCCTTCGCATTCCGCAAGGCGCTCGGCGCGATGAGCTGGATGAAGCGTCACTACACGCTGTTGATGCGGATCGGTGGCGGAATGCTGGTGCTACTAGGTGTCCTCATGGTCACCGGCCAGTGGGCCGAGATCTCCATCCAGCTGCGCATCTGGACCGCCGGTTTCGGGGTGCCGTTCTGATGCCAGCTGACGCGATCAACGCGCTCACCGACGCAGACTCAGAGGTCGCTCCACCCCGGCAGCCCAGCCTCGGCTTCGTTGGTGGCCTTAGATGGATGTGGCGGCAGCTGACGTCCATGCGAACGGCGTTGATCCTGCTCTTCCTGCTGGCTCTGGGTGCCGTTCCTGGCTCGGTCTTCCCGCAGAGGGGCGCGTCTCCGCTGCGAGTGGGCGAGTACCTCCAGGACCACACGACCGTCGGCCCATGGCTTGACCGGTTGGGGCTCTTCGATGTCTACGCGGCTTCGTGGTTCGCTGCCATCTACCTGTTGCTCATGGTGTCGTTGACCGGCTGCATCCTTCCGCGTTGCATCCAGTACGCGCGCAACATTCGAGCGGTGCCGCCTGCGACACCGCGCAACTTGTCTCGGATGCCCGAGCACCGAGCGTTCGAGACGGATGCGACTGTGGCCGAAGTCGTCGATTCGGCTGAAGCTACCCTGCGCAGCGCAAGGTTTCGGCTCCGCCCGCGCACGTTGCGCGATAGCGCCGAGAACGTTGACGGCAGTGTGGCTGCCGAGAAGGGCTACCTGCACGAACTCGGCAACCTTGTCTTCCACGTGTCGCTGCTGGTGCTTCTCGTCGGTGTTGCGTGGGGATCGTGGTTCGGCTATCACGGTACCGTGGTGATCGTGGAGGGAGAAGGCTTCGCGAATACGCTCACCCAGTACGACGACTTCGTTCCTGGGCGCGGCTTCTCGACGAGCCTGCTCGCACCGTTCTCGTTCACGATGGATGAGTTCGACGCCAAGTTTCTCGAGGACGGCCCGAACCGCGGTCAGCCAGATCAGTACACCGCCGACGTCACCTACAGCGAGAACCCTGGCGCCGACCTTCAGACGGAGCGGATCGAGGTGAACAAGCCTCTCAACATCAACGGCTCCAAGGTCTTCCTCCTCGGCCACGGCTACGCACCGGTCTTCACGGTGCGCGACGGGAATGGCGACGTTGCCTTCTCCGGAGCAGTCCCGGCGCTGCCACAGGACCCGACGTTCACCTCCACCACGGTGGTGAAGGTGCCCGACGCCCAGCCCGAGCAGCTCGGGTTCAACGTGACCGTGGCGCCGACGGCTCCGAAGCAGGTGGACCCGACCACCGGTCCGCAGTCGACCTTCCCTGAGGCCAACGACCCACGGGTCTACCTCGGGGCATGGGCCGGTGACCTCGGGCTTGACTCAGGCGTCCCGCAGAATGTGTACCAGCTCGACAGCTCGGCGATGGAGCAGCTCGGTCGCGAGGATCTGGCCGTCGGTGAGACCTGGGAACTGCCCGACGGTCGCGGGTCGATCACGTTTGACGGGCTCGCTGAGTTCGCGAACGTACAGGTGACTTATGACCCTGGGCGCTGGCTCGTCCTGCTGGCGGCCGTCGCGGCAATGATCGGGATCTCTCTCTCGCTGCTGGTGCGGCGTCGTCGGGTCTGGGTCCGCGCGACGCGTGACGGGCAGGGACGTACGCTCGTCGAGGTGGCCGGGCTGGCCCAGACCGAGTGGGCAGCCTTGGCCCAAGAGGTGGATGCTGTAGCAGCGGCCCTGCCCTGTGCACCGATGGTCGTTGAGGAGCAGAAGTGAGCAGCCAGACATGAGTACCCAGACATGGGCCTACATCAGCAACGGGCTGGTCTACAGCACGATCATTGTCCTCGCCGTGGCCCTGGTGGCGTTCGCGGCCGACCTCGCTGTTGGCACAGGTCGCAGACGTTCTGACGCGGCCAAGCAGCGCCGAACCTCCCTGGCCCGCCAAGCTTCCGGAGGCGGTGCTGCCGTCGTAACCGTCGTGTCCGAAGAGGCGCCGGCTGACCAGCGCTGGGCGCGGATCGGTATCTCGCTGACCACGCTCGCAGCCACCCTCTCGGTCGCCGCTGTGATCACCCGCGGTATCTCGGCCGAGCGTCCGCCGTGGGGCAACATGTACGAGTTCACCCTGACCGCGGTGGCGACGTTGCTGGTCATCTGGGTGGCGATGCTTCCTAAGCGCCCGGAGTGGCGCGAGCTAGGCCTCCTCGTTGTGCTCTTCAACCTGCTGCTGCTCGGTGTCGCCGTTCTCGTGCTCTACCGGGAGTCGGCCGAGCTCGTCCCGGCGCTGAAGTCCTACTGGCTGTGGATCCACGTGAGTGCTGCCATCATTGCGAGCTCGGTCTTCACGGTGGGATCGCTGGCTTCGGTGCTCTACCTGTTCTCCGAGCGGTACGAGCGCCGCGCCATTGCCGGGTCGACCGGGGGCGTCAGAGATGCCATCGGTGCGCGCCTGCCGGCTTCTGACCAGCTGGACAAGGTCGCGTACCAGACGATCGCGTTCGCCTTCCCGCTGTGGTTCTTCGCCGTCGTTGCCGGTGCCGTCTGGGCCGAGGGCGCCTGGGGTCGGTACTGGGGCTGGGACCCGAAAGAGACGTGGGCCTTCGTCACCTTGGTGATCTATGCCGCCTACCTGCACGCGCGGGCGACGGCCGGTTGGCGAGGGCGTCCGGCCGCGATCATCGCGATCGTCGGGCTGGCCGCCTTCTTGTTCGGCTACTTCGGCGTGAACATCTTCTTCGTCGGCCTGCACTCCTACGGCGGCGTCTAACTACGGCGGCGTCTGACCCACCGCCTCGACGCATCCCCCCGACCGCACGATGATCAGGTGACGTGGTCAACGTGCACAAAGGTGGCCGCCGGCCGCCACCTCTGCCCACTTTTCGCCACCTTGGGTCCGATGGACTCGGCTCAGGTTGCTGGCGGTTCGTCCTGCTGCTCGTGCTGACGCTCGCGCTGCTGCTGCTCCCACAGTTGGGTGTCGAGGTCGCGCAGGAACTTGGGGTCGTCGTCAGGAGCAACCGGGCGGCGACCGAACCCGCGCCCGCCCCCGCCGTCACCGCGACGCTGGATCATCCGGATCGCGAGGTAGAGGACGATGCCGAGGAGGACTACCGCCAACAGAAGCCGTGGCATGGCGCCCACCTCCTGTCGGTCGGGGGCCGCACTCAACGAACGTCCCCTGTCCAGTCAGGGTAACCGCAGGTCGCCGATGGTGCAGTGAGAGGTCGGTTACCCCTGGCAATTGCCAGCACCCCCGGTCACCGAGCGGATGCTACGGCGGCGGGGGTGCTGGTGGGGGTTCTCGAGGAGGGGCCCCGAGAGTCTCTCGGGCGGCTAGTTGAGGGGACGCCGCCGAAGAGAGGTCGTAGTGTCGGGGGTGTCAGTTCAGTGCGAGCGACCCTTCAGGGCCGTGCGCATCCGCTGGAAGGTGCTTGGGCTCTGGTGCCGAACCCGCAACCGGTCCGCTTCAAGTTCAAGCACGCGGACGTGGGCGCGAGCGATCTCGAGTGATGGGACCATGATTCTCAACTCCATAAACTTTCTCTTCGATTCGAGGTCCTGATGACCCCGATGACTAAGATACTAAGGCATCGACCCGGTATAGTCCAATGAATATGAGCCGAATAGGGGGTTAACACCTTGCGAACGGAGAATAATCCCGGATCCGCAACTGATCCGGTGACAACCGGCAGCATTCCGGCTCTGGGCCGCGGTCCGCGCCGCAAGGATGCCCTCGATACGGTCGACCGGGCGATCATTTCGGCCCTCAGGGCCAACGCTCGGATCCCCTACTCCGACCTCGCACGGCTCGTTGGCCTGTCCGGACCGAGCGTTGCCGATCGGGTCAAGCGCCTGGAGCAGCTCGGCGAGGTTACCGGCTACCACGCCGCGCTGGCTCCGGAGGCCCTTGGGCTGGGAGTGGTCGCGATCGTCGGGATCGAGCAGTCTGACGACGGTGACCAGGATGCGATCGCCAAGCACCTCTGCAAGCTCGAGGAGATCGAGGACTGCTGGTTTGTAGCCGGTGACGAGTCGTTCATTCTCAAGGTGCGGGTCGCCGATATCGACTCGCTGGAGAAGTCGCTAGGACGTCTGCGCAAGATCCCCGGGATCTCGCGCACCCACACCACCGTCGTACTCTCCACTCGGTTCGAGGGGCGGGCAGCCTTGCCCCCAGAAGGAGCGTGACCGTGAGCCAGACCTCGTCAGATCCACAGACGCCGGAGCCGGACTCGCCCGCGCCGATGGTCGGTGACTCATGGGCGTCCCGCCACCCGGTAGCCACCTACTCGCTGGCCCGTCTGGTGCTCTTCGTCGTCCCCTTCGCCATCCTCTACTTCGTTGCCGATTTCTTCACCGCCATGCTGATTGCCTTCCTGATCTCGGCGATCGCCAGCATCTTCCTGCTTCGCAAGCAGCGCGAGGCGCTCTCGACCTCGATTGCAACCCGTGCCGATCGGGCGAACCAGAAGATGGCCGATCGCGCCGCCGTCGAAGACGACTGGGATGACGCCCAGCGTGGCAACGGTGATGGCTCAGGCAGTCACGCTGACTGACGCTTCTGCGAGCGGTTGCTCGTCGAGCCGTTTGAGCGATGGCGCAACCGATGCCAACATCGCCAGCAGCACGGCGGCAACTGCAAAGACCGCGAGGGCTGTCGGGACGCCGTACGCCTCGACGAGGATCCCCGCAAGCACATAGCCGATCGGGTAGATGCCGTAGGCCAGAGCCGTGACGACTCCCATCGCCCTGCCCCGCATGGTCTCTGGCGTCCGTCGCTGTAGGGCCAGGTTGATGATTGGGTTCATCGGCCCGAGCAGGATTCCGCCGGCAAACCCGGCGACGACCATGACGCCGGTCTGGGGCCAGATCGCGAAGACGACCAGGGAGAACGCCGCACCCCAGAGCGCGACGGCAAAGGTGCCGCGGGGGTGGGCGTGGTGGCCGAACGAGCTGTAGAGCAAGGCGCCGATCACGCCGCCGAAGCTGAACGCCATCACGATCGCGCCGAGGCCGACTGGGTCGTCGTTGCCCTGGTAGATGACCGGCAGGACGATCCCTATGACCGGGTAGGCAATGCCGACAACGCCGGTCGACAGGAGCACGACGGTGCGCAGCGGGGCGTCCCCAAAAACGAGTTTGAGTCCGTCCATGGTTCCGGCCCAGAAGTAGGGGCGGTTCTCGTAGTGGGGGCGTCCGGCCCCTGGTACGTGGACGAACGCCAGCAGCACAGCCGATGCGATGAACGCGACAGCCATCGCCCAGAACGCCGACTCGACGCCGACGGTGGCGATCAGGCCGGCCCCGACGGCGGGGCCGACCAGGAAGGCCAGCCCCCACACCGCCTCATGGATGCCGTTGACGCGCTCCAGCCGCATCCCGGTTGCTTGCGAGACACCGGTGAGCATTGACTCCCTGGCAGTGACGCCGGCTGGGTCGAAGACGGCGCCGAGGACTGCGAGGACGAGTACCCAGGTGAAGGTGAGCCCGGTCGTCAGCGCGACGACTGGGATCGCGGCCACGGCGACCGCCGACATCAGGTCGCTGAAGACCGAGGTGCGCCGGCGTCCCAGGGTGTCGACGAGGGTGCCGGAGAAGAGTGAGGCCAAGAGTGTGGGGATGCCGCTGACGAGGGCTACCAGGCCTGCGGCGTCGGCGCGCCCGGTGAGGTCGAGGACGAGCCAGGGGAGGGCCACCATGGAGACGCCGTTGGCGAGGCCGGCGAGGAGCGTCGACCCCTCGAGGGCGACGAACGGCATCACGCGGGCACGGGTCATGGTGCGTCCGTCGGGGGCGTGGCGATGCCTTGCACGATGGTCGTCATAACCAGGCGTGGGGCGTCCTGCAGCCAGATGCGTCCCTCGTCAGCGGTGTCCCAGGCGGTCAGGATCGCGCCGGCATAGGCGTCGACAACCCACTTGACCGGGAGGTCGTCGCGGAGCGAGCCGTCGGCCTGGCCGCGCTCGATCGCCTGCGCGACCGGCTCAAGGGCCTCGTACCAGCGGCGGATGAGGTCGCGGGCGTTGTAGACCTCGGGCTCGGCGTGCAGGAACGACAGGCTCGGCCCGAGCGGGACGACGGTGTCGGTGACGCGCTGCAGGGCATCGACCACCGGGCCCTCGGCGGGGTGGGCGCTGGAGATGGCCTCGGCGACGCGGTCGAGGGCGTCTTCGACGAGGGCGCGGATCAGCAGCTCGCGGGTGGGGAAGTAGCGGTGCAAGGTGGTGCGTCCAACGCCGGCAGTGGTGGCGACCTCGGACAACGACGCAGAGCTGTCCTTGCTGAGCACGACGACAGCGGCGTCGAGCAGCGAGCGGCGGGTGCGGTCGGGGCGTCCCATTGGGCTCTCCTTGTGGGCGGTCCTTGTTGGGACACTCAGGGTCCATTATGGAACATGAATGCTCCATAATACCTGACGCGCATCACCCACGTCCACCCGATTCCCCCCGGCGGGTGCAACGTCACGTTGCGTTCATATGACGAATGAATCGCCGCAGCCATGCCGGACGTCGTGGCGGACCACCGCGGGATGAGGACGGCGTTGCCTTCAAATGACGGGCGCAACGTGACGTTGCACCCACACCGTCGGGGTTAGGTGAGGGTGAGACCGATGCCGAGGGTGAGGCCGTAGAGCAGCTGGATCAGGCCGGTCGCCTGTAGGACGGGGATCAGGTCGCGTCCGGAGGCGCCGCCGAGCACGGCGCCGACCGGTGGCGCCACCGGGATGAACGCCACGAGAGCCCACAGCGCAGCCGGCGTCCAGCCGACGGACGCCACAACGACCACCACCAGCGCGGTCGCCAGCAGGGCGACGTAGAGGACGCGGGTGCCCCGGTCGCCGAGTCGCACGGCGAGCGTCCGCTTGCCGGCCACCGCGTCGGTCGGGATGTCGCGCAGGTTGTTGACCACCAGCAATGCGCAGGCAAGCCCCCCGACGCCGGACGCCACCAGTAGTGCCAGCCACGTCCAGGTCTCGGTCTGGATGTAGGTCGTCCCCATCGTGGCGACCAGGCCGAAGAAGAGAAAGACACTGACCTCGCCGAGTCCGCGGTATCCGTACGGCGAACGCCCGCCGGTGTAGTACCAAGCCGCAACCATGCATGCGGCCCCAACGCCCAGCAGCCACCACTGCGAGGTCATGACGACGATCACTAAC
>JANLWJ010000433.1:0-18546 GCA_031364455.1 Actinomycetes bacterium
AGCTCAAGGAGAGCGCGCTGGCGCTCTCCGGCGGTCAGCAGCAGCGGCTCTGCATCGCTCGTTGTATTGCGGTGCAGCCCGACGTGATCTTGATGGACGAGCCCTGCGCCTCGCTCGACCCGATCGCCACCTCGAAGATCGAGGACCTGATGCGCGAGCTGGCCAGCGACTACACGATCATCATCGTGACGCACAACATGCAGCAGGCGGCCCGCGTCTCAGACCGCACTGCCTTCTTCACTGCTGACGTCGACGACGACGGAGTTCGGCACGGTCGCCTGGTCGAGATGGACTGGACCAACAAGATCTTCACCAATCCCTCTGACCCGCGCACCGAGGGCTACATCTCCGGCCGCTTCGGCTGATTCCCGCCGGCGAGCCCGGGTGCCAGGGCCGCGCAGCCGATAGCAGCCACCAGCGTCGGCACGGCGATCACGGTGGTGATGTCGGGCTCGAGAGCTCCGATCGTCTCCGTGACGTACTCCCACAGCGTGAAGGCCAGCACGGGAAGGCCGCCGGCCGCCGCCCCGAGAACGCGCTGCGTCTTGACTGTCCGCGCCATCGGCACCGCGGCCGCTAACGAAACACCGGTGACAGCGCCGAGGAAGAGCCCAAGACCGGCTCCCACCCCTACCAAGAGCACCAGCCCGAAAAGCGAGAGCGGCTCACCGCCGAGCACGGACGTAAAGATCGACAGCGCTGCGATCATGATGAAGTAGAGCGTTCCGGCTGCCAGCCCGAACGGCATTGTTGTTCGCCAGGCACGCACCGTCCTGCGCGGGAAGCTCGGCGTCGACATCGGTCAGCAGGCTCTCGCCGACGTCAGGCGCAGCTGACGCAGTGCGTCGACCAGAACCGCGCCTCGAGCCGGGCCGGCGCGATCGGCGTCCCGCAGGTGTCACAGACGCCGTAGGTTCCGTCGAGCACCTTGGCCTCGGCGCGGACAATCTCTGCGAGTATCACCTGGAGCCCGTCGTGGGCAGCGACCTGCGTGATGCGCTCGACCGCGATGCTGGTGCCATCCCCAATGCGCTTGCCGAACGAGATCCCGCCGGTATCTGGCGGCGGAGTAGTCAGTTGATCGAGCTCAGCGGTGACTTCGGCGCGCTTGGCGCGTAACGCGGTCAGCGGATCGGTCACAAAGTGACGGTACCTTAGGCCAAGTCATCCAAGGGGCGCTGCTTCAAGGCGCTCTGCCCCTAGGCTGAGCCGAACACCTATCCAGGGAGTCTCATGCGTTCGCTTCGCATCACCGCCGTTGCCCTCATCGCGTCCTGCGCGGTCGTGCTGACCGGATGCGGTGGCGATGACACCGAGCCAGCAGCTGGCGACTCCACCGCCTCGGCAGAGACCTCGGTCACCCCCGACGAGAGCGACTCAGCGACACCGGACACCACCGAGAGCGCTGACGCCGGCGATGTCGCCGACTTCCCGGAGGTGGACGGCTTCACGTACACCGAGCTGCCGGGTGCTGCGTTCAAGAGCCTGAACGCGACCCTGAAGGGCACCCCGCAGATCGAGGGCGTCGAGGCCAAGCTCGTGGAGAAGGACGGCCAGGAGGCCGGTCTGGTGATGCGGATGGCCATTGACCCCGAGTCAGCGAGCGCCGCTGGCTTCGAGGAGGGATTCCTTCCCGGGTTCGCTGGCGGTTTCGCCGGCAGCGACGCTGCCCCCGACTACGAGGACATCAACGGGACCAAGGTTGTCACGATCGGAAGCCCCGACGCGTCCGGAACCGCCTACGCCTGGCTCGAAGGCTCCATCGCCACCATCTTGGTCTTCAAGGTCGTCGCCGACGCAGAGGCCTTCGCCCAAGGTGCCCTCGCCTAACCCCAAGTTTGGGTGCAACGTCACGTTGCGTACGTGACACGAAGGAAACACCGCAGTCATCTGCACCTCGGCGCCCGGCGGCACCGGCCATGACTACCGCGTTCACTTCGTCATTCGAACGCAACGTGACGTTGCACCCAAAGGGGGTTGTGGCGGCGCTCTAGAACCGCAGCAGCAGGCGCACGGTGTGCGACGATGCCCGCGTGACGAGCGTGACGAGCGTGACGAGCGCCGACCGCATCCTTGTCGCGCTCGCGGACGCCGGTGTCACCACCGCGTTCGGACTCCCCGGCGTTCACAACCTGCCCTTCTGGCGCGACCTCGACGAGGCTGACACTCACCCCACCGGGATCCGCGTCATCACCGTGCGCCACGAGCAGACCGCCGCCTACGCCGCCGACGGACTCGCACGGGCCACCGGCGGACTCGGCGTGGCACTAGTCACCTCGGGCCCGGGGGCGGCGAACACCCTGGCCGCGTTCGGCGAAGCGGCCGCCAGCGGCGTCCCGCTGCTCGTCATCGCCAGCGACGTCCCAGAAGAGCTGCGCAACCGCGACCACGTCCGCGGCTTGCTGCACGAGTCACCGGACCAAGGCACGTGGTTCGCCTCCCTCGCCAAGGCGGTCCTGCAGCCAAGGACGCCGCAAGCCGCGGTCGACGCCATCGCCGAGGCGATCGGCACCGCGATGAGTCACCCACGCGGACCGGTCTTCCTCGGCGTCCCATCCGACGTCCTCAGGGCCGAGGCACCACCGGCACCGGCAACACACGTCACCGCACCTCTTGCACCCAGCGTCACCGACGTCACCGCAGCCGTCGACCTGCTGCAGCACGCACGGCGACCGGCTATCTGGATCGGTGGCGGCGCCGTCGCGTCGGGAGCCGACGTCGACACGTTGGCCTGGCGTCTTGGCGCCCCGGTGTTTGCCACGTACGCCGGCCGCGGCGTTCTTCCACCCGGCCACCCATTGCTCGTCGACGCACCAGCCATGGAGCCGCGCGCCAGCGCACTCCTGTCCAACGCCGACCTGCTGCTGGTGCTCGGCTCGGCACTCGACGGCATGACGACCGCGCACTGGTCGCTACCACGGCCGGCTCACGTGATCGACGTCAACGTCCATCCCAGCGGCGCCCTCGACCCGGACCTCACCGTCGTCGCGGATGTCTCATCGTTCGTCGACGCCGTGGCGCTCCGGCTCGGTGGCCGTGAGCCATGGGCCGATTCCCCGTTCCTGATCCGCGACGCCATTCGTTCTGCCGCGGCCGGCGACCCCCGCACCCGTGAAGCCGTCGCCATCGTCGACGCGATCGAGCGCACCTGGCCCCCGGGCAACCCGGTGGTCTGCGACATGGCCGTTGCCGGCTACTGGGTCGGCGGGTACGCAGCCGTGCACGGCCCTCGTCAGCTGCTCTATCCGGTCGGTTGGGGAACGCTCGGCTACGGGCTCCCTGCAGCCGTCGGGGTCGCTGCCACCGGGACGCCGACTCTCGCCGTCGTCGGGGACGGCGGCCTGGCCATGGCCACTGGCGAGCTCGCAACCCTCGCCCAGGAGAACCTGCCGGTGACGGTTCTCGTCGTCGCTGACGGCGGCTACGGCATGCTTCGCTTCGACCAGCAACGCGGTGGCCACCGCGAACGCGGTGTCGACCTCGATTCGCCAGACTGGGCAGCACTCGGTGCGGCCTTCGGCCTACCGGTCGAGCGACCCACCACACCTGACGATCTCAGGGACGTCCTGGCCAGGTCGGCGGTGTCGGGTGCACCTCGCCTCGTTGTCTACGACGCCACCCTCTATCCGCCGCGATCCACGTCGCCCCGGTGGGCTGACCCCGAGGCTTAGCGGAGGTGCCCGCGACCCGCCCTCGACCGACCGCAACCGCTCGCACGTCTCCGCACACTTCAGGCACACAGAGCAGGGAAACCCTCACAGCCGGTGACACCGGGTCGCCCATTCGACCGAACTTCACCTGCTCGCCTATCTCCGGACACCGAAGACGGGCATGCTCGAGGAATCGTTCCTGCCTGGGGGAGGGCACCTCACCATGCGTTTGCTGTTCCAATCGCCGTGCGCCGGCGCACGTAGTCGCGGACTTGCGGCAGTCTCGATCGCTGCCGCGGCACTCCTGACCGGTTCACTGGGACCTGCCGTGCCCGCCTCAACGGCCATCCCGCCGTCCACACCTGACCGACTCGACGCCCCCGTGCTCCTCGCCCGACCCAGCGGCGGCAAGGTTGAGTTCGGGCGCAACATGTCATGGGGTACCCAAGAGGCAACCGCGTCCCCTGCATGCCACCCGACGCGTCCGCTCTGCGTGCACTGGACCGAGGCCGGCAACCACGCCGTCCCCGACGGCGACGGCGACACCGACGGCACTCCCGACCAGGTGGAGCAGACCCTGGCCGCCGTCAACACCAGCTGGGCGACCATCGTCGGCAAACTCGGCTTCCGGGCGCCACTACCCGATGGCCGCTCACCGGTTAACGGAGGCGACAACCGGTTCGACGTCTACCTCGCCGACACCGGCAGCGCCGACCTCTCCGGGTACACCTCCTCCGACGACCCGCACCTGGCCCAAGGCTCGCGCTACGCGTACCGCGACGCGTCCTCGTTCATCGTGCTCGACAACGACTACCGAGCCGGCCAGTTCCCCGCGGCCACTCCCGGCGACCACCTCAGGGTCTCAGCTGCGCACGAGTTCTTCCACGCCGTCCAGTTCGCCTACGACTACCGCGAGGACACCTGGATGACTGAGGGGACGGCGGCGTGGGTGGAGGACCAGGTATTCACCGCCATCAACCTCAACCGCAGCTACCTGCAGCACAGCGCGCTCGCTGCACCGGCGACGCCGCTCGACTTCGGACGCCAAGGGCACCAGTACGGATCGTGGCTCTTCTTCCGCTACCTGTCCGAGCGGTTCGGCAAAGACTTCGTTGCCACGATTTGGCGGCTTGCCGACGACAGCGCGAAGCAGATCAACCGCAACGACGCCGAGACCTACTCGATGCGAGCCATCCGGCGCGCCATCGCCCGTCAGGGCGCCGACTTCAGCAAGGTCTTCGCCGACTTCGTCCGGGTCAACCTCAAGCCGAGCACCGGCTACAACGAAGGAGCCGCCTACCCCGTGCCGTTCTCACCTCGGCTGGCGCTCGGCGCAAGGGGAGAGGACACCGGATGGCTCGGGACGCCGATCGACCACCTGGCCGCTGCCTACGTCACGTTCGTCCCCGCCGACAGCGCTCCACCTGGACGGCGGCTGCAGATCCGCATCGATGGCCCGCCGCGTGGGTTCTCCCCCGCAGCAAGAGTGGTCGTGCGCTTTGAGTCCGGCCGGTCGAAGGTCGTGAGCGTCAAGCTGAGCAAACAGGGCAACGGCCAGGCCCGCGTCTCGTTCGGACGCGGCAGCGTCACCACCGTCGACGTGGCCATGATCAACGCCAGCACCCGCTACGACGGCTGCATGAAGCGGTCGACCTCGTACGCCTGCCGCGGCCTCCCCAAGGACGACGACCGACTCTTCAAGGTCCGCGCCCGCGTCCTCTGACGGTGATCGACGGGAACCAGGGCCCACCCGGCAGCGTCCTACTGGTCTCGCCCTTAACGGGCCAGACCGCGGAGGCGCCATGAACTGGGATATCGAGGCCGGTTGCCAGTCGATCGACCCTGAGGTCTTCTTCCCCGATCGCCCGTCGGACCACGCTGCAGCCGCCAAGGCGATCTGCCGCGGCTGTCCGGTGCGGACGCAGTGCCTGGAGTTCGCGCTGACGGCGCGCCTCGACCATGGCGTCTGGGGCGGCCTGACCGAGGTGGAACGCCGTTCACTGCGCCGGTCGCGGCAGCGCAAGGCTCGTCGATCCGATGCAGCTGCCTGAACCCACCCGATGGGCCGATGACTCACCCCCCGACGTACCCCCCACACTTGGGGGATGGCTGTCCGGGCAACGCACGACGTAGGGGACGCCGTCGCCGCCCTGCGCGACGGGGGCTTGGTCGCGCTGCCCACCGAGACCGTCTACGGCCTGGCCGGTGACGCCCGCAGCTCTTCAGCGGTTGCCCGCATCTTCGCCGCCAAGGGGCGTCCACCCACTCACCCGATAATCGTGCACCTGCCGGACGCCGCGGCGCTCGACCGCTGGGCCACTGACGTCCCGGACTGGGCACGCTCGCTCGCGCAGGCCCTGTGGCCTGGACCGCTGACGCTGATCGTTCCCCGCGCCGACGACGTGCTGGACGCCGTGACCGGTGGGCAGCCGACTGTTGGGCTGCGCGTTCCGGCTCACCCGCTGGCCCTCGACGTGCTGCGGCAGTTCGGCGGCGGGCTCGCCGCTCCGTCGGCGAACCGCTACGGACACGTCAGCCCCACCAGTGTCGAACACGTCATGGCCGAGCTCGCTGACGTGCTCGATGAGAGTCGCGACCTCGTCCTCGACGGCGGCCGCTGCGACGTCGGCGTCGAGTCGACGATCATCGGCGCCTGGGACGGCACTCCCCGCCTGCTCCGCGCCGGGGCCATCACCGCCGAACAGGTCGAAGAGCTCACTGGCCGCACGGTGTCCCGGTCCGACGGCGGCGTCCGAGTACCAGGGACGACAGCGGCTCACTACGCGCCGACCGCCCAGGTCGTGCCCGTCGAGGTCGACGGGCTGCCAGGCGTCCTAGCCGAGTTGCCCGGCCCCTTCGGGCTGATCGCGCTCTCGACCATCCCCGCACCCGACGTCGACCACGTGCGCCTCGCCGCACCCCTTGACGCGAGCGAGTACGCCTTCGCCCTCTACGCAGCCCTCCGGGCCGCTGACGATGCCGGCCTCGACGTCGTCGTCGCGGTACTGCCTCCGGACTCCGGCGTCGGCCATGCCGTGCGCGACCGGCTGCTGCGCGCGTCGACCCCGGGCGTGCGGTCGTGAACCTACGGCGCAAGGTTCCCGCCGCCACAGCAGAGTCACACGCCGGTGTGGTCTTCCCCCTCGCCCAGGGCAAGCGGGCCACGCAGCCGGTGGGCCGGCACATCATCTCCTCGGCAACGTCACGCGTCGACACTGCGGCGAGCGAGTCGGCGCGCGACGAGACGCACTGGTATCGGGACTACCCGACGCACTTCCGCGAGCTGACCCGACTGTCAGCCGGCGTGAACGCAGGTCTGATCGCGTCCGACGGTCTCACCGCGCTGCACGCCACGATGCGCTTTCGGCGACAAGGAGCCGAGGGGTCGATGCTGGACGCCATCGAGGTACCGCGCGCACGCTACTTTCGCAGCGTCACCATCGAGGGCAACGGGCCGGTCAGCGAAGCCGGTCTGGTGCTCTACGACGACGAGCGCCCGGTGCGAGGCGCCGACCTGTCGCTACTGCTGGACCGCTGGGCAGACGACGGGACTGCCGAACCGTCAGCGGTGACCGCGCTGCGTCTGGTCGACCAGCACACCGAGTGGCTCAACCTTCGCGGACGTACCTTCGTGGTGATGGGGGCCGGCGCCGAGATGGGGCCATACGAGGCGCTACTGGGATGGGGCGCGCACGTCGTGGCCGTCGACCTGCCAGGGGTCGCAACTTGGCAGCGTCTCATCGATATCGCCAGACGCTCTCCCGGTCGTCTCACCCTGCCAGTGCGCCACTCCCCCGGCGGTGACCAGGACGACAGCCACCTTGCGCTCGCAGCCGGCGCCGACGTCGTGACCGACGCTCCCGAGATAGCCGAGTGGCTGATGCAGATCGAGGGCCCGTTCATCGTCGGCGACTACGTCTACGCACCGGGGGCCACGCATGTACGAACGTCGGCTGCGGTCGACGCGATCGTGGCTGCCCTGCTCGACCGACGCCGTGATGTCGGACTCGCCTACCTGGCCACGCCAACGGATGCGTATGCAGTCCCCAGTGATGCCGTCACGCACGCGCTGCAGGGGTTCGACAAGTCGAGCCAGATCGTCGCAATGGCGCGTGGCCTCGCCGGTCGTCGGGTCTTTCGACCCAACTACGCAGAGATGCAGACGATGCCGACCGGGCGCCGGTTCGGGATGTTCGACGGCCTCATCACCCAACAGGGCCCCAACTACGCGCTGGCCAAGCGCATCCAGCAGTGGCGAGCGCTCAGGGCGCGAGAGAGCGGATTGTTGGTGTCGATCAACGTTGCGCCACCCACCCGCACCCAGTCGGTGGTGAGCAGCTCAATGTTGGAAGCAGCCTACGGGGGGTCGCACCGTTTCGGGCTGCGCGTGTTCGCCCCGCAGGCAAGCCGTCAGGTGATGGCGGCGCTGCTGGTCCATGACCTGCACAACGAGGCATCGGTCGCCAACCCCGGCGTCCACCTCGAGAACGCGATGGATCTCTTCGCCTCCGAGGCGCTACACGGAGGTATGTGGCGCGCTCCCTACGAGCCGCGGTCAGTGCTCGGCTTCGCCGCAGCGACCGGACGCCTCAGCCGCGGCTAGCTGCGCTTTGCGCTTGGTGACCATGGTCGCGGGATGAATCGCGGAGTACGTGCTGCGTAGTCGGCGTAGTCGGCGAACTTCGCACCCAGCAGCCCCTCTTCATACCTGGCCTTGAAGGTGAGCAGCGCCGTGAGTGCCGCGGCAGCAGCAGCCGCAAGCCAAGTGGGGTGGGCCAACGTCCAGCCCCAGCCCATCGCCAGGACGCCGCTGTAGATCGGGTGCCGGACCAACCCGTAGAGCCCAACGGTGGTCAGCTCAGCGTCAGCACGCGGTTCCGGCAACGGGGTCAGTGCGCCGCCCAGCTGCGGAAAGGCAGCAATGGCCACGACGACGCCGACGGCAGTTAGGCACCACCCGGCCCAACCGACCCATTGGGGAGCGGCCCACTGCGCACCCCACCGTGACGCCAGCAGGACGAGGACGATCAAGGCACCCTGGGCTGCGACAAAGAGGCGCCCCTTCACAGGTCCACCCTCCCAGACCCGCCGAGCGTCCCCCCGAGTGCCACTTCTGGACATCGAGTGTGGTCAGGTCGGGAGCCCGACGAGCCGATACTTGGTCAATGGTTGCCTTCCCTCGACGTTCTGTCGTCATTGCCGCTGTGGGGTCGACGCTGGTCGCCGCCCTGGCGATGGCCGGCGCGCCCGGCGTTGGCGCTGCCGCTGAACGCAAGCCACTGCCAGAGCGGCTGACCCACATCGGTGACAGTCGTCAAGTTGTTGTCGTGACGACCGGCAGCTGGACGACCAGCTACGCGAAGCTGCAGACCTGGGAACAGGACACAGACGGTAAGTGGGAGCAGGTTGTCGCCCCGATCGCTTCCCGGGTCGGGTGGAACGGCGTCCGGCGGGCAGCGAACCGTCAACAGAACACCGGCACGACACCAGCCGGCACGTTCGACCTCTTGCGGGGGTTCGGTCTGGCCCGCCCATCGGGCGTAGACCTTCCCTACCGGCGCGTGGACAAGAACGACTGGTGGCCATACGACCCGGCCGATCCCAAGACCTACAACGTGCTTCAGCCACAACGCATGCAGCACGCCAAGTGGCGTCCGGAGTGGGCCGAGCGACTGAAGTCGTACAGCACGCAGTACCGGTACGCCGTGGTCCTCGACTACAACCTGCCGAGCGGCATCGTGTGGCGCCGCGGTGAGCGCATCGCCACCAACAAAGCTGACACCTCGGCGGGCGGCGGCATCTTCCTGCACGTCAATGGCACCGGCGCGACAGCCGGGTGCATCTCAATCAGTCGCGACCAGATGCGTCACGTCCTTAAGTGGCTCGACCCAGATCTCGACCCGGTCATCGTCATCGGGCCGCGCGAGGTCATCGAGAAGATGTAGCCCGACGCCGCACGGAGGCCAGTGCACGAACCAGCCGAGCCCGGTTGTACCGCTGTATCGCGATGCAGGGGAGGTTGCTGCCCGCGGCGACGGCGAGGTTGGCCGGAGCCGCCCACCAGGGATTCCACAGCATCGTCAGCACCACGCCACTCACCATGCCCCAGTGCGCGTGCTCAGCGCGCCGCGTCTCGATGACGAACTGCTCCATCACGGCGGGATCGCCGCCAGCCACGGTGCGCTTCTCGAAGCCGCCGAACAACGAGCCAGCCTCTGGAAGTCGAGTCTTCCACCGGTCGATCGCCAACGTGTCCCGATACCAGGCACCGTCGCGCTCGAACCCACGCTGACAGGTGAGCAAGTCGTCCTTGCCGAAGCGCGCGTCCGGCGTCCGCTGGGCCGCGTACCCCGCCAGGACCGTCCAGGCCGGCCAGAACAGCACGTTTCCGGCGATGACGACGGACGCAGGAAGCCTGCCCATCGGAGTTGTGACCCGCATGCCCCCATTCTGGGGGCTGAGCGACCAGCCCATCCGGCCCACCCTGGCGGTCAACTCACCCGGTAGCGTCAATGCAATGAGTGTCGTCGCGATCGTCAACCCCACGAAGGTGGCCGACCCCGATGCACTTCGGTCCAAGCTCAGCACTGCCGCCGAGCAGTACGAGCTCGGAACGCTGCAGTGGATCGAGACGACACCGGACAACCTCGGGACAGCATCGGCCGCCGGTGCCGTTGCGGACGGCGCATCCTTGGTCATCGCCTGCGGCGGCGACGGCACCGTCCGCGCCGTTGTGGCCGGACTGCTGCAGAGTGACGTCCCCCTCGGCATCATCGCTCGGGGCACCGGCAACTTGCTGGCCCGCAACCTCGACATCCCTCTGGAGACGACCGCAGCGATCGGAACGATCTTTGGTGGCGACGACCGTCGCATCGACCTGCTCGACATTTCGCTCGGCAAGGGACGCCGTGAGGTCTCTGCGGTGATGTGCGGTATGGGGTGGGACGCGGCAATGATGGACGTCAGCGAGTCGGTGAAGGCGCGTCTGGGTTGGGGCGCCTACGCCGTGCAGGCCGCCCGCACCGTCCGCGACCACCCGATCCGTTTACGCGTTCAGGTCGACGACGGTCCGGAGCACACCTTCTACGCGCGAACCTGCTTGATCGCCAACGTCGGAACGCTTATCGGCGGGCTCGAGCTGCTTCCCGAGTCCGTGCCAGACGACGGCACTTTGGAGGTGCTGGTCTTCGAGCCGACCACGAGCGTCGACTACGTGCGCTCCTCGTGGGGTGTCCTACGCGGGCACAGCAACGAGGACGACCCCGCCCGCACCCTGCTGCGGGGGCGCAAAGTCGTGGTCACCACCCATCGCGCCCGTCCTCGCCAGATCGACGGCGACCTCATCGATGAAGGACATGGCTTCGTCGCACGGGTGCTGCCTGGTGCACTGACGGTCCGCGTGCCGCACCGCTGACCTGAGCTGACGACCAAAGCCACTTGGCGAGCAGCCTTCGGAGGCGACAGGCTGACGTCGTGCATGCATGGGTGGTCGACCAACCAGGACCAGTGGCGTCAGCGCCACTGCGCTGGGTCGAGCGACCCGACCCGATTCCTGCGCCGGGCGAGGTACTCGTCGAGGTACGAGCCTGCGGCGTCTGCCGCACCGACCTGCACCTTGCGGAAGGGGATCCGGCGCCGCGTCGACGCCACACCGTTCCCGGACACGAGGTCGTCGGTGTCGTTACCGCGATGGGGCCGGGCAGCGCCCGGTTTGCTGTCGGCGACCGGGTCGGGATCGCCTGGCTGCGCCACACCTGTGGCACGTGCCGCTGGTGCCGCCGCGACCTCGAGAACCTCTGCCCAAACGCTCGGTTCACCGGGTGGGACACCGACGGCGGCTACGCTGAGCAAGCCGTCGTTCCCGCGAACTTCGCCTACCGCATCCCCGACGCGTGGTCCGACACCTACGCCGCTCCGCTGCTCTGCGCCGGCATCATCGGCTACCGTGCGCTGCGTTTGTCATCGCTCCCGAGCGGCGGGCGGCTTGGGATCTATGGCTTCGGCGCGTCCGCACACCTGACGGCTCAGGTCGCCATGCACCAGGGAGCAACCGTCCACGTGATGACGCGATCACCGGAGGCCCGCGAACTCGCACTCGAGCTCGGGTGCGCCAGCGCGGGCGACACCTTCGACGCCCCGCCGGAGCCACTCGACTCCGCCATCCTCTTTGCGCCAGCCGGCGAGATTGTGCCGACTGCGCTGGCCGCTCTCGGCGACGCAGGCACCTTGGCAATCGCCGGTATCCACCTCAGCGACATTCCAGTCCTCAACTACCAGCGGCACCTCTTCCGTGAGCGAGTCGTCCGATCGGTGACGGCCAACACCCGGGCCGACGGCGAAGAGTTCCTGCGCGTCGCGGCGTCCATGCACCTCCAGGTGCACCATCAGGAATACCCGCTGGACCAGGCCGGCCGAGCCCTCTCCGACCTCGCAGCCGACCACGTCGACGGCGCGGCGGTCCTCACCCGCTGACGCCCCACCCGCCGAGTGCATCCCTGGATGAAGCCCTAGACCGCCGAGTGCATCCCGGAAGAGCGCAATACTGGCCAGGTGACCGATCCGACGCCTCCCCGCTGGCGTACCGCGCTCTGGCGTGGTGAGACGGCACCGATCCCGATCATCCGCGCCCCCACGCGTGCGGTGTACCCCCGACGTGGGCCAGATGACGACGCCGAGCTGGCAGCTGTCGACCAAGGTGCCTCCCTTGCACTCCGCTTCGGCACCCTGCTTCTTGCCGGTGGCGCGCCAACCGAGGAGATCGAGGCGGCCATCTTCGCCGTCGGTACCGCGGTCGGCCTTGGCGACTTCGAGGTCGACATCACCTACGGGTCGATCATCATCAGCATCGCTCCTCACGGAGACCGCCCAGGTTTCACCGACATGCGGGTGGTGCGGGGGCGCTCAACCCACTTCGCACGCATCGCGGCTACCCATGAGCTGCTGCTCGAGCTCTCTGAGGGACGTCTGCCGCCCGACGACGTGGACGCCCGGCTCACCGAGATCGAACATCTGCGACGCCCCTACCCACGCTGGTTCGTCATCGTCGCCTTCGGCACCTTGTCGGCCGCGATCACCGTGCAGCTCGGCGCCCTGTCGAACCAAGGCCCGGATCGGCTCAGTGCCAAAGATTTCCTGACGCCGACCGTTGCCTTCCTCGCCGCAGTTGCGACCGGGCTGGTCGGCAACCGCATGTCACGCCGCCGCGTCCCCACGTTCTTCGTCAACTTCGTCCTCGCATTCGGGTCGGCCATGATCGCCGTCGGCGTTACCAAGCTCGAGTCCACTTCAAGCGTTGAAGTGAAGACTTCACTCGTGATCGTCGGCGGCATCATCGCCCTACTGCCGGGGATGAGCCTGATGGTCGCGGCACAAGAAGCGATCGGCTCCTTCGCAGTCACAGCAGCAGCCCGCATCGTCGAGCTGACGTTCTCGACGATCGGCATCGTCTCCGGGGTGCTGCTCGGCCTGATCATCGCTCGCGAGCTGGGCGTCCCCATGGCTGACGCCCTTCGACTGGAGACGAGCGCGACCACGATCACGACTGCGATCGTCGCGGCATCTGTCGCCGCCGCCGCGGCAGCCATCACCTATCAGTCCCCCGCCCGACTCGCCATTGTCGGCGGGGCGCTCGCCGGCCTCGGGATCTTCGTCTACGGCACCGTCAGCACCGTCAGCAGCAGCCCGGGCGCAACCACGGCGGCCGCAGCCATCGTCATCGGCTTCGCCAGCCGGCTACTGGGGGCCCGGTTACGCGTGCCCCCAGTACTGCTGACGGCAGCGGGGATCATCCCCCTTCTCCCCGGCCTGGCCGTCTACCAGGGGCTCCTCGCGTTGAGTCGGAATGACCCACCCAAGGGCATCGCCTCGCTCGTCGAAGCTGCAACGATCGCGATCGCGCTCGCAGCCGGCGTCCTCTTGGGGCAGCTTGTCGCGGGACGCATCGTGCATCGGCCAACCCTCATCCCTCCACGCGACGTCGGACGCCGCCAGGGCTGATCCTCGAGATTCACCCAAATGGCCCAACGTTCGGTTGTAACGAACCCGGGACGCCCCCGCAGCCGGACCATCTCGGGCGCCACCTGCGCGTTTGTGCTCAAGGAATCGCCGGACGCACCCGATTCATCTGCGGGGGCAACGTTCGGACTCAAGAGGGGGCCCAGTGGTTCAGCGCACGACAACGAGCCTGCGCGCTCGCCTGTCCACACGACGCATGCTGTACGTGGTAATCGCCTTGGTCTTCGGCACCTTCGTGACGTCGACCATTCCGGGCGTTCGCTCCGTCGTCGGATACAACTTCCTGCTCGACGGCCTCCTGAACAACATCGCGTACGAGGTGTGCGCCGTTCTCTGCTTTGTCCGAGCGCGCCGCGACCCCAAGTTCAAACTGAGCTGGCGCTTTCTCGGCGTCGGTCTCGCGCTGTACGGCGCGGGGAACATCTATTGGACCGCGTTCGTCCGCGGGCTCGACCCTGAGCCGTGGCCGACCTTCGCCGATGCGCTCTGGCTGTCCTTCTACCCCTTCGCCTTCATCGCGTTGCTACTCATCGTGCGCGAGATTGCCGGGCAGCTTCCACTGAGCGTTTGGTTCGACGGCATCGTTGGCGGCCTCGCAGCGGCCGCTATCGCGGCTGCTTTCTGGAGCCCACTGCTGGAGATCACCGGTGGCAGCACGGCATCGGTCGTGACGACCATGGCCTACCCCCTGTTGGATGTGCTACTTCTACTTGTGACAATTGCAGTGCTCGCGCTCTTCCACTGGAAGCCCCCCACCGGGCTCTGGTTCCTGGCCATTGGATTGATCCTGTTCAGCATTGCCGACGCGATCTACCTCTTCGCCGCAAACGCAGGGACCTATCAGTCTGGCGGCATCAATGACGGTGTGTGGGTGTTGGCGACGCTAGCAGTGGGATTTGCTCCTGGCTGGCCTGACCGTCCAACCGGAGTCACCCTTCCGGCCTGGGCCCTGCTCGGGATCCCCGTCATCGCAACGGTCGCCGCGCTGTTCCTCCTAGTCTTCGACCACGACCACACCCTGCACCCTCTCGCGATTGCGCTCGCCGCAGGGACGGTGATCTTCGCCCTCGGACGGCTCATCGTCACGTTCCGCGAGGCCAACATCCTGGCTCACAGTCATGAGCTGGCACTCACCGACGAGTTGACCGACCTCCCCAACCGTCGCGCGTTCTACGAGCAGGGCAAGGTGATGATCGATGCGGCCGCACACGACGGACGCCACGGCGCCATGCTGCTGCTCGACCTCGACCGCTTCAAGGAGGTCAACGACAGCCTTGGGCACCATGCCGGTGACACGCTCCTCAAGGACGTCGCACTGCGACTGACCGAAACCCTGCATGACGACAGCGTCATTCTCGCCCGTCTCGGCGGTGACGAGTTCGTGGCGATGCTGCTTGACGTCGACGCCCCTGAAGCCGTTGCGACCTCAGATCGAATCCGTGCGGCCCTCGCGGCACCGTTTGCGCTGGAAGGTGTCACGATCCGGGTCGATGCCAGTGTTGGAATCTCGCTCTTCCCGTCGCATGGCGCAGAGGTCACCACCCTGCTCAGGCACGCAGACATCGCGATGTACCAGGCCAAGGGAGTCCGCGCTGGGTGCCGGGTGTACCTCGCTGACGAAGACTCCAACGGTGGTGCTGATCGACTGCGCACGCTCGAGGAACTCCGCGTTGCCATCTTCGATCGCAAACTCTCTGTGCACTACCAGCCCAAGGTCAACGCCCAGACGCTGGCCGTCGCCGGGGTTGAGGCGCTGGTTCGCTGGGACCACCCGACTCGGGGACTGCTTCCCCCCATCGCGTTCCTTCCCCTGGCCGAGGACAACGGTCTGATGCGTGAGCTCACGGTCGCCGTGCTCGAACAGTCACTCGACCAGGTTCGCACCTGGCGCCAGTCAGGTCGCGAGCTCTCCGTCGCCGTCAACCTCTCCGCGTCATCGCTGGTCGACATCGAGCTACCCGAGACAATCTGGAAGCTGCTCTTCGATCGTGACCTGCCAGCGGCCGCTCTTGAGCTGGAGATCACCGAAGACTTTCTGATGGGTGACCGCGAGCGCGCCCGGGACATCTTGACCCAGCTTCGACGCCTCGGCGTCCGGGTGGCCGTCGACGACTTCGGCACCGGCTACTCGTCATTGGCGTACCTCAAGGAGCTGCCGATCGACGAGCTCAAGCTTGACCGCTCGTTCGTGACGCCGATGTCGACCGACAGCCGTGCTGCGGCCATCGTCCAGTCGACGATCGACCTTGCCCACTCGCTCGGGATGACACTCGTCGCCGAGGGCGTCGAGGACGGCGACACTGCCGTCCAGCTTGCAGACTCCGGATGTGACGAAGCGCAGGGGTTCTTCTTCTCGAAGGCGCTTCCGGCCGGCGAGCTAGAGACCTGGCTGGATGCGCACGACCGCGACCGCCAGCAGACAGCTCCAGTCGTAGCGGGCAGCCCCACGTGAGGACGTCTCCCTGGCTCAAGGTCGACAGCCAGCACCAGACGGTAGGCCGCGACGGTCTTACCACTGTCACCGTGCACGGCATCGCGGCCCTGCAGGAGGTTCGCACAGAGATTGCTGATCTGGCCGCACGATGCGAGTTGCCCACCACCGCGTCCGCAGACTGGATCTTCGCCACTATCGCAGTCGACCCCTCAGCGCAACCATGGGCAGTACTTGTGCGCGACGAGCACGGCATCTTGCGTTCGTCGATCGTCTTGGCATCGACTGGCGAGGGCCAGGTCCGGATCGTTGGCACCGACCAGGGCAATCGCGGAGCCATCGCCGCCGATAGCGCTGCCGCCGTCGAGGCGCTCGCTGAGGGGGTCCTCCGATCGCTGCGCGACAGGCCCCCTGGCGAAATCGTGGTTCTCGGCCCGGTGGATGCCAACCACCCCCACACCCAGATGTTTGGCGCTGCCCTTCCCGGATCAACGCTGCTCGAGGACGACCCAATCCCGTTGATCAGGAACGAGGGTCTTGCCTTAACCGAGTACCTGTCCAACGGGATGAGGCGTCAGCTGCGCAAAGCCCGTAACCGACTCGAGACAGATGAACTGGTCTGGGCAGTGTCGGTAACCACCGACCCTGCTGAAATCAGAAGCCAACTGCCGGTCCTCGAACGCTGCCATCGCGAGCGAGACCACGCCCACGGCCGGGCCAGCGCCCTGGACAATGAGGAAGGCCTGCGGCTCTGGCGGGCTCGCATCGAGTCCCTCTCACGTGCAGGAGATCTTGAGCTTGCGACACTTTCCATCAACGACGAGTTCGCGGCGCACACGCTCAGCATCTTCGATGGCAACGTCTATCGGGTACTCGAAGGCCGGTTTATCTCGAAGTGGTCGCGCTACTCGCCTGGACGACTGCTCGAAGCGCATATCGTCGATCGAGTTCTCAAGGATCAGTCCATTCAGGTCGTCGACTGGATGACGGCGACTGCCCCAGAGAAGCTGTTGGCCACCAACGACTCCGATGCCATGGTCTACGTTCACGTCCTCTGAGACCGCCGGGTGGAGCGTCCGTTGCCGTGTACCCGTTGTTCCAATCATCCCGGAACAGGACGCCGCCGACCACGTCAGCGGCGCCTCGCGGCCTGAGACGGGTCAGTTCGCAAGCGAGGAAGGCGCGCCCGCGAATGGTTCACCATCGTGCGGCACAGCATGGCGCTCGAGGACCAGGCGGCGTCGAGCGAAGTCGACGAGCAGCAGCTGCACCAGCAGGCAGCGATCATCGGGGACCAGCCGGGCCTGTGGCGGGAGCACGATGGCGCCTGACTCGTCCGACCGCTGGAACGGTGCCGGCCCGGACGGGTCGACTCCACTCGTCAAAGACGAGGCACGCGGGCTACGCCTGTCGTGGGTCGCGACTCGAGGTGACCTGAACGAGGCCGAGCAGGGCAACATTCTCGCCGCGCGACGGAAGCGCCGGTGGCGCCATCCGGGCGCGCATGAACTGCTGGATGACTTGGCAGTACGTAACCTGCATCGCGACATGTTCGGGCAGGTCTGGTCCTGGGCCGGCACGCGCGTGAGATGACCGACCTGCTGATGCGAGCACTAGGTGCGCCTCGCAGCCTTCGCTCGTTCCTGACGCAGAGCGGAGCGCGATGATGCCGTGCTTCCACCGCCCGAGCTCACGAGCGACTTGACTTCCAACGCGTCTGACAGCCGGCGCGACCGCACTGCACCCGCACCATTCCCATACGCCGTCTCAGAACGAGGTCTACGCTCGCTCGACCTCACGTAGCGCTGACAAGGGCGAACGCGCAGGTCAAGCAAGTGGGCCGCCAGGGACTCGAACCCTGAACCCACGGGTTAAAAGCCCGGCGCTCTGCCAGTTGAGCTAGCGGCCCTTCGATCCAGCGTACGTCCCGCGCTCAGGTCCCGCGCTTGGCCAGGGGCAGAGCGGAGGCCCGGGCCGTCACCAAGCGTTGCCGCGTGATGGAGGGCCGGAGCTCGTAGCCGAGTAGTTACGTAGACGTCTTGCACTCCGATCGGGCGTAGTCGTCGAGGTCGGCCCGTGCCTGCTTCGCGTTCGTGAAACGGTGCTGCTGGGCGGCCGCGATCAAACGGTCGACGTCGTCTTGCAAGCGGATCGGCACCGCGGCACGGAGCCGGCGAGCGGCGCGGACGTACGACGCGACCGCGCCGTCGAGCTCGGCCTCGAACGCCTCGGGGTCGGTTACCTCGATGCGCTGCGCGTGCTCGCCGACCTCGGCCAACTGCGCCAGGATCAGGCACGCCGGCTCATCGGAGAACGGCTTGGCCGTGCCGTCGCCTTCCGAGCACGCCGTGACCGTCAGCGCGATACCCAAGATCGCGGCGACGACCCCCCGAGACATGGGCCAAAGGTATCGAGCGCCACGTGCGGAAGTCCTCAGGAGTGCGCGCAGGC
>JANLWJ010000440.1:0-1524 GCA_031364455.1 Actinomycetes bacterium
GGCTTGCGAGATTACCACTCGACTCGCTTCAGAATATCGCGCGCCGCGCTCGCAGTAAATTCGTCTGTTCCGACGCCGACCTCAGCGCAAACACGATTCATCGCTTCCGTCACGTCGTCAGTCGTGTGACGCGCCAAGTACTCTTTCAGAGCATCGCTAAAAAGCTGGCTGCGGGAACGTCTGGTGCGTTGAGCCAACCGTTCTGCCCCTTCAAAGACGTCGTCAGGGATCGATATCGCTGTTTTCATACTAAAAGTATAGGCTATATGACGAGGTCAATCGAAGCAATGCGCGAGACGTTTGCAACCAACTGATGGCGCGGGAAACCGATTGGCGGGTCCTGGACGGATTGAAGAAGGAGTTGAAGGCGTGAGCAGACCCATTTCCTCCGCCCGCTTGCGGGGGACAAGGGAACACTTGAAGCGCAGCAGGGTTGGGGAATCATTCCTACTGAGGAGGCATCACGATGAACAAGTCAACGGTACACGGATTCAGCCGCAGAGAGTTCCTGGCGGGCACTTCGATGCTTGGCGCTGCAACTTTGCTCGGGCTTCCACACACGGCCGCGGCCGAGCCGCCGCCGGAGACCACCAGATTCAGGATCGCCCAAGGGCCGTTCATCTGCTATGCGCCGCAGATGGTCGCCGAGGAGCTGTTACGCATGGAAGGGTTCACGGATATCCAGTACGTCAAGGTTCCGCCAAATGACACCTATGCGACAATTGTCGCGAGTGGCGGCGTGGATTTAGCGGTGTTCGGACCGCCGGCCGCCGTCGTGGCGGTCGATGCGGGCAACCCTATCGTCATGCTCGCCGGCCTGCACGTCGGCTGCTGGGAACTGTTCGCGAACGAGCGTGTGCGCGGGGTGCCGGATTTGAAGGGCAAGACTATCGCGGTGATCGACATGGGCGCGGTGGACCAGCTCTGGCTCGCCAGCATTCTGAGCTACGTCGGCATGAATCCGTCGAAGGACGTCAACTGGCTCCCGGCGCACAAGCTCAGCGAGACGATGCGGCTGTTCGTCGAAGGCAAGGCGGACGCATTCATGGGGTTTCCGCCGCAACCCCAGGAACTGCGCGCGAAAAACATCGGGCATGTCATTGTCAACATAACGCAGGACCGGCCTTGGTCCCAGTACTTCTGCTGCATGGCGTCGATGCCTGTCGATTTCGTCAAGAAGTATCCGGTCGCCACCAAACGTGCGCTGCGCGCAGTGCTGAAGGCGGCTGACATCTGCGCGACCGAGCCCGAGCGGGCAGCGCGCTTTCTGGTTGCGAAGGGCTACGAGCCGCGCTACGAGATCGCCCTGGAAGTGCTCAAAAGCCTGCCGTACGACCGCTGGCGCGACTCGAGTGCCGAGGACTCCCTGCGCTTCCATGCTTTACGCTTGTACGAAGCGGGACTGATCAAGTCCACGCCGCAGCAGATCATCGCCAAAGGATCGGACTGGCGGTTCCTGAACGAGCTAAAGAAGGAACTGAAGGCGTGAGCGGGCCCACTTCTGTCTCCGCCCGCTTGCGGGGG
>JANLWJ010000467.1:0-2723 GCA_031364455.1 Actinomycetes bacterium
ACCTGCGCCGGACGCGATGGTGCGCGATACCGATCGAGTCGGTTCGGGGACGCCGGCCGCACGGCAGATACGCGTGAGCAGCTCGGCGACGGTGCGCGGCTCTCCGTTGCTCACGACGAAGGCCTCGCCGCTGACGTCGTCGACGCGGTCAAGCGCCGACACCAACGCGTCGGCGGCGTTGTCGAGGTAGGTCGTGTCGATCAGCGCGGTGCCACCGTTGATCAGCACGAGCCGGCCGGACGCCGCCCGCCCGACGACACGACCGATGAGTTGGGTGTCCCCGGGTCCCCAGACCAGATGCGGCCGCACGGCCACGGCGGCAAGCGACTCGTCGACGGCGCCAAGCACCAGCTGCTCAGCCATGGCCTTGCTGCGCGCGTAGTGACCGCGGGCGCGAGCCGGGTCGGCGGGGTCGGCATCTGCTGCGACGAGCGGCTCGCCGAAGTGGGCCACCGACGGGGACGACACGTGCACCAACCGCGAGACGCCGTGCGCACGTATGGCGTCCAAGACGTTCTGCGTGCCACCGACGTTGACTGACTCGAACTCGCCCCATTCGCCGACAACTGACACACGAGCGGCCAGGTGCACCACTGCGTCCACGCCTTCGGCGGCGAACAGGACGGCGGTTGCGTCACGGATGTCACCGCGCACGTGCTGCCAAGGCGCAGCAGCGTCACCGCGCTGCATCGTGACCACGTCGTCGCCGCGGTGATACAGGCGTTGGGCAACGGCTGCGCCAAGCAAGCTCGTGCCACCAGTGACGAGCACTCTCACGAGCGAGCCGCCCCGTTGCCGGCGAGCACCTCCGCAGCCATCGCGGAGACCTCGAGCCGGTCGATCTTGGAGTTGTGTCTGACGTCGACCGGCAGCTCGTCCACGACAAGCGCCGCGGCGAAGTCAATGCCGGCAGCGAGGCGAAGCGAGTCGACGAGCTCGACCGACGCCACGCCTTCGTCCTGCAGCGGCGCCTCGACGACGGCGACGACGACCTGTCGCCCGGCCGGCCCCACCCCGACCACTGCCGCGAGCTGAACCGAGTCAAGACGCTCGAGCCGTTGCTCGGGGCCAACCGGCGTCACCACACCAACCGGTGTCGTGATGACGTGAGCGATGCGGCCCTCAACCCACAGGCGTCCGTCGACGTCCAGGTGGCCGATGTCTCCGGTGCGGTGCCATCCGTGGTCGCGCGGGCTGTCGCGCTGGGTGGCCCAGAGCTGGTCGTAGTGGTCCTTGACATGTGGTCCACGCACGCAGATCTCTCCGCTGACGTCAGGGGAGTCGGTCAGCGGCCCCGTTGCTGCACCTGAAAAGTCCAGCGGACTGATGGCGACCTGCACGCCGGAGACGGGGTGGCCAACGAGCACACCGTTGCCGCGTCCGCCGACCTCCAGCTCGTCGAGAGTGACGTCCGCGACGGGAAGCGCCTCGGTCATGCCGTACGGCGTGTGAGCCTCGCAACCGCCGAGGAGGTTCGACGCCGCGCGCAGCGTCTCGCGTGAGACTGGCGCGCCGGCCGACAACAGCAGCCGCACCCGCGCACATCGGGCGCGCTGGGCCTGATCAAGCGCTGCCGCCGTGCGCACGATGTTGCGCAGTGCAGCGGGGGCGGCGAAGACGAGTGATGCGTCGATCGCGGCAACGGCATCCGCAAGTGCCCGCGACGTGAGGGTTCCCGGCTTCGTAACGTCCATGTCAGGCACTGCCGAGGCAATGCCGAGCGCTGGACCGAAGAGAGCGAACGGGGCAAAGGCCGCGACCAGGCGGTCATCGGGGCGGATGCCGAAGGTGCTGCGGACGAGGTCGCGCTGGGCCTCGAGCTGGGCGTGCCGGTAGACGACGCCCTTGGCCGGGCCGGTCGCACCCGAGGTGAAGAGCACGGCAGCCTCGGCCGTGACCGACGGAGTGGACGACGTCGGCAGCTGACGCCCGATCTGCGCCAGCTCGACGACGGTGTAGTCGACGCCAAGCGCACGACGCAGGCCAGGGGCGAACCCGCCAGCCGAGATGTAGGTGCCGCGCAGCCCCATCCCCTTGGCGGCACTCAAGCCGCGAGCCACACCGATCACGTGCTGGACGTTGGCGCCGCGCAGTGCGCGCCGCAGCCCCGGCAGGCCGAGCCCGGCGTCAGCGATGACAGGAACGGCCCCGGCACGCCAGGTGGCGTAGAGGACAGCGGTCAGATCGGCGCCTGGCGGAACGAGCAGCGCCACCCGATCCTCTGGCCGGACTCCGATGGCGGACAGCCCGGCCGACACATCGCGAACGGTTGCCGCGAGCTGCTTCCAGGTGATGGTCCTAGCCGGGCTGCGGCGCCCCATCTCGACGACGGCTACTGCGTTGTCGCCCGCACGGTCCTCAAGCGCCGACCAGAGGGTGCGTCGTTCGGCGGACGTCGTTGGCAGCAGCGCGGGATGAGCGCGCAGCTCGCGGGTACGGCCGGCCGCGAGGTCGTCGGCGAAGCGTCGGACGGCCGCGGCAACAGGTGCGTCCTCTATGACGAGGTGGCCGGCGCCCTCGAAGCGATGCGTCTGGGCCTGGGGCAGTCGGCGCTGTAAGTCGCGTAGATAGCGGTCGCCGAAGACCGGGTCGCGGGGACCCCAGAGCAGCAGTGCCGGGAAATCCCGCAGCGCAGTCAGACCCTCAGCAACGGCTTCGAGAGTTGCGCGACTGGGGTGGTCGGTCTCCAGTGGGATGTCGGCGACGAAGTCGGCGATCGACTG
>JANLWJ010000555.1:0-2226 GCA_031364455.1 Actinomycetes bacterium
GGCCGGCGTTCACCGTGCCGTCACCGACGCCAAAGATCCAGCCGTAGCCCGGCAGCAGGCGGTCGCCATCCCAGAGCTCGAGCCACGACTCGAGCCAGTCGTCGGCGTGACGGGGGCTGGTGTAGTAGGTGCGGACGGCCACTCCCATGGGGCGATCGTCGCGTTTGCGCAGACCCATCGAGAGGGACAAGCGCGTTGAGTTGCCGTCAGCTGCCACCACCAACGGTGCGCGGTACTCGACCTCGTCGCCGCGGGCACCGTCGGCGTCCGACGTTCGAGCGCTGACGCCGACGATGCGACCGAGGGCGTCGAGCACCGGCCCGGTGACGGCGGTGTGCTCATGGAGCCGGGCGCCGGCCTTCTGCGCCTGCCGGGCGAGGATCTCGTCGAAGTCCTCGCGGGTCCGGACCAGCCCATAGTCGGGGAAGGAGGCAAGGTCTGGCCACGGAAGCTCAAGGCGCATCCCGCCACCGATGATGCGCAGACCCTGGTTGCGGATCCAGCCGTCAGCGGGATCGGGGTCGATGCCCATCGCAAGGATCTGCTTGACGGCGCGCGGTGTGAACCCATCACCACAGACCTTTTCGCGCGGGAAAGCCGTCTTTTCCAGTAGCAGGACGTCAAGGCCGGACTGCGCGAGGTGGTAAGCAGTTGTGGAACCGGCGGGGCCAGCGCCGACGACGATGACGTCGGCGCTGCGGTCGCTGGTCAGGTGCGGCACGGAGGATCCTCGGCTGGCAGCAGGTGAGATCGACTTTGTGAAAGCATTCACGAGCGAGACAAGTGTATTCCCACCTCCCCGATTCCGACAATGCAAGCAAGAGACGATGTCACCCAGTGCCAGTGAGCGGGAGAGCCCATGACCGAAGGTGGACCTGCCTGGACCCGACGCGGGCTCCTCGGCGCTGCTGCGGCCAGCTCCGTAGCGGTCGCCGCCGGGCCGATTCTTCGCGCCTCGGCCGCCGGCCGCGTCCCCGACCCGCGCGACGCCATCGTCACCCGATGGTGGACCGACCGATGGGCGCGCGGCTCGTATGCGACCCTCGCCGTCGGAGCCAGCCGCTCCACCCGCGCCGACCTCACCTATACCGTTGTCTCCGACCGTGTCGTCTTGGCCGGCGAGGCCCTGAGTCTGGCCTACCCCGGCACCGTCCACGGTGCCTACGAGTCGGGTCAGCTGGCCGCCAAGCGCCTCGACAACCGGCTAGGACGCCGCCAGGACGTCGTCGTGGTGGGTGCCGGCGTCGCCGGCCTGGCCGCGGCGCGGCGACTGGAGTCGGCCGGACACACGGTCACGGTCGTGGAGGCCCGCGGACGTGTCGGCGGTCGAGTGCTGACCGACAGGTCGTGGAACCGGCCCGTCGAGCTCGGTGCCGCCTGGCTGCACGGGCTGCGCAACAACCCGATCAAGGGACTTCTTCGCGACGTCGGTTGCGACCTCCACCTGACCAAGTGGGGAACGGCTGTGTTCCGACGCGCAGACGGGACGCGAATCTCCGCGGGCGCCGTCGACGATGCCACCAACCGCATGTGGCGCATCATTCGCGACGCACGGCGTCCGGACTTCACCCCTGGGACGCCACTCGCTGACACCCTGTCCGCCCGCAACTTCCCGCGGAATGAGGTCGAGCGGTTCACGCTCGGCTGGGAGATCGAGCACGAGTATGCCGACGACGCAGACGCACTCGACCTCGCCTGGTTCGACCAAGGGCGATGGGTCCGCGGCGGCGAGGCGTTCGTGGGGAACGGCTACGACCGGTTGCCCAAACATCTCGCCGGCGGGCTGCGGATCCGTACCGGGCGACCCGTGCGCAGCGTCGACTGGCGCAACCGACGGATCCGGGTGGGCACCGACGGCGGCACACTGGAAGCCGATGGCGTTGTGCTCGCGTTACCGCTGTCGGTGGTGCGCGCCGGCGTCGTCGACTTCGTACCCGACCTTCCGGCCGCGGTGAGCAATGCCGTCGACCTGATGGGATCTGGCTGCATGGAGAAGGTCATCTTGCGCTTCGACCGGAAGTTCTGGGATGTCGGAGCCCACGTGATCGGGGTGGCCGGCACCCCCCAGGGCCGCTTCCTCGACTGGTACGACCTGTCACACGTCGTAGGAACCCCTGCACTGGTCGGCTTCACCGTCGGCGATGCCGGGCGAGACCTCAACACCTGGACCGACCGCGAGGTGGTCGAAGCGGCCATGAAGACCCTCCGCAACACCTATTAGCCCCC
>JANLWJ010000523.1:0-9589 GCA_031364455.1 Actinomycetes bacterium
GGCTGGGTGGGCGGGTGGTGTCGGTCCGGGCCGCCGCCGCCGCGGTGCTGCTGCTGGCCACCATGCTGGCACTGGCCCCACCACTGATCGTCCCGCTCGCCGCGATCGCGATTGCGCTCGCACTCTGGGTCTCCGGTCGTCGGGCACGACTGGTCGCGCTGGCGATGATGGTGGGCCCGGTGCTTCTGCTGCTTCCGTGGTGGCCCGTCGTCGCGTCCGATCCCGCGATCGTGCTTCTGGAGCCGGGTGTTCGCTGGGTCGGCGACGACGAGTCCGCCTGGCAGGCGGTCTTCTTTGACGCGGGGGGGTGGTGGTCTGCTCCCTGGTGGTTCGGGCTGGGCGTGGCCGTCGCGGCCCTGGCCGCTGTGCTTCGGGCCCAGCTGGTCCGCCCGGTGCGCGCTGCGCTCGTGGTGGTCGGTTTCAGTCTTGCCTGGGCGCTCGTGCTCGAGGCGGTGGCGGTGACGCCGACGACGAGCGTGCTGCCTGTTGCGGCGTGGAGTGGATCAGTGCTTGTCATCGCGGCCGCGGCCAGCCTGGTCGCTGTCGCAGCAGCTGCCAGGGGCAGCAGCGTTCGGCTCTCGCGGGCGGCGTTCACCTGGCGCCAACCGGCGCTGGCTGTCGTTGTGGCCCTGGCAGCTGTAAGCCCGCTGATCTGGGGAGTGACCTGGATCGGCCGCGGTGCCTCCGACCCTCTGGACCGCGGGGCAGCTGACCCCTTGCCGGCCTTTGTACGCGCTCAGTCCGCCCTTCCCGAGCAGATCCGCACGCTGGTGCTGCAGCCGGCGTCCGGCCGACTCGCCTACACCGTGCTGCGGTCGCGCGATGCGCGGTGGGGCGACGTCGAGACCGCCCCTCCCGTTGCCGAGCTGACATCGTTGGACGAAGTTGTTTCTGACCTCGCGTCCGGAGCCGGCAGCGCTCCCGTCGACGAGCTGGCCGACCGGGCTGTCCAGTACGTGCTCGCGGTGCCTCCCGTCGATCCTGACCTTGAGGTCGCCCTGGACTCCGCCCCCGGCCTGCTGCGCATCGCCAACCCCGGCGATGCCTCGCTCTGGAGGGTAGAGCAGCCCACCGGCCGGGTCCGCGTGCTCGACCCAGATGGCCGGCGTTCGGTACTGGCATCGGAAGTTGCCGGTGATCCGGCTGCCGCTGGTGTCGACCTCCCGGGGGGCGACGAGGACCGGCTGCTCGAGCTCGCCGAGCTGGCAGATGATGGGTGGGTCGCCACCGAGAGCACCGATGGACAGACCCGACAGCTGCCAACCAGCGCGGTGTCGGACTGGGCCCAGCGGTTTGTGGTTGGTCCGGCGCCCGCACAGGTGCAGATCGCGGTCGAGGATCCGTGGCGACGATGGCTGGTCCGTTGGCAGCTCCTGGCCGTCGCGGCCCTCGTCCTGGTCGCGCTCCCCGGCCGTCGACGTGTCGACGAGGAGGCGGTATGAGCACCGGGGGCAGCAGGGGCGTCGGCGGCACCAGGCTGTTCGGTCGACCTGGAGTCCACCTGCTCATCGTCACTGCGGTGGTGGCGGCGAGTGCAGCTGTGGCCACCACCATCGGTGCTGAGCGCGGGGTAACCGCCGATGTGACGCCTGAGGTGGTGCCGGTGACCGAGACGACGGTGGCCTGTCCCGGGCTTCGGTCCCGTGAGGGATTCACCGAGTCCGCGGTTGCCGCAGCTACCCCGCCGGAGGTGCCAGGGATCGATCCTGAGGCATCCGGCAGCGGCGTCGTGCGGACGCTCGTGCCGCAGGAGTCGAAGGAGGAGACGCTGATCAGTCTCAGCGAGCCGGGAGACCGCGGCGCCTATGTCGGTCGCAACGGTGAACGAGACTCGGTGACCGGTGCGGCGTCGGGTTCGTTGGCTCCGGGCTTCTCGGTGACCCAGACCGAACGGACGGTGGACGGCCAGGGACGGGGGCTGGCATCGACGCAGTGCCAGCCGACCGGCACCGACTTCTGGTTCGTCGGGGCGGCTTCCGGCGTCGGCGAGCGTGCCGTCCTGGTTCTGACCAACCCGGAGTCGGCCACCGCAACGGTCGACGTCACCTTCCATGGGCGAGGCGGGCTCGTCGATGCGCCGGCGGCGCGAGGTGTGCAGGTAGCGGCCCGCACGAGTGTTGAGCTTCGGCTCGATCGAGTAGCACCTGGCGAGAAGGTGCTGGCGGTGCACGTTCAAGTAAGGGTCGGGCGACTGTCGGCCGCCATCACCGAGACCGATGTGTTCGGGTTCGAGCCGCGCGGAACCGACTGGATCCCTGAGGCGGTCTCGCCCCAGACCGAGCTGGTCGTTCCTGGTGTTCCTGCGGTCAACCAGGGACGTAAGAGCCAGGTTCGCCTCGACATCGTCGCCCCTGATGAGGCTGCCGTCGTCACGCTTTCGCTGATCACGCCTGAAGGTTCGTTCACCCCCCAAGGCGCCGACGTCGTCGACGTGCCGGCAGCCGGCGTCGCGTCGGTCGACCTCACCGAGGCGCTGAGGGGTGACCCTGCGGCGATCGTGATCTCCTCGGACGTACCCGTCACGGCTGGGGCGAGGGTGGAGCTCAAGAACCCAGATATCTTCGGTGACGTGCTCTACCTGGCGGCGGCCAACCCTCTCGACGCCCCCGCGGTTGTTCCGGACAACCGCACCTCGGCCGACCTTGCGACCCGGCTCATCCTCACGGCATCAGAAGCGGGGGCAACCGCGGTCGTCACCGGGTTTGCCGGAGGCAAGCGGTGGATAGCCAGCCGTGTCGAGCTGGCGGCGGGCACCACGCAGGTGGTCACGGTAGATCCCCCAAAGGTCGACGGCGAGCGCGTCGACTCGTACGGGCTTATCGTGACCCCCGGCGGCGATGGGCCGCTCTATGGGGTGCGGATGCTCGACGAGGAGGGCCCCCGGGGTCCCTTGGTGACTTCCTTCCCGCTGACGACTGCGCGGCTGCTTGTTCAGGTGCCGGAGGCGATCCCCGACGTCGCCGTCGGGACCACCGGCTGAGCTAGAGGCTGCCGAGACACCGGGGAAGGTCAGTCGGCCTCGGGATCGAGATCGCCGGCCTGCACCCCTACGGCCATCGCCAGCTGCTCGGCCATCGCCTGACGGACCAGCCGCGGTAGGGATGTGCCGGTGCCGTCGGTCCAGAGCAGCAGCGGTCGGGCGAAGAGCGTGATCAGGAGGGCGCCGTCGGCGGTGCGCCGGTGCCTGGCCAGCAGCGCACCGTCAGCCACCTCCGAAGGATGGCACCGCTCGACCAGCTCGCGCGGCGGCAGCTCGGCGACGGTGACGGCGAAAGCGGGGATCGCAGACTCCGGCCGTCCAGCACCGGTCAGCCGGGTGAGCCGTACGGCCGCAGCTTCGGCAATCGGCGTCAGACGATCGCGACCGACCGTGGCCCGAGGGAAGGCGCCAGCTGTCACCCGCAAGCCGCGTCCGTGCCGGTGTCTGCGCGTCACAGGCTCCAGCGTAGGCAGCAGGGGAGCCGCCCGGGAAAGACAGCCGGGAGCGACACGGGGGCTGCCCGGTCCGCAAATCACCGATTCGGCCCGGCCCGACCGGTACCGTCGCGCCGTGAGTCCCATGAGGCGTTGCTCGCGTACTGCGTGCAACCGCACGGCCGTGATGACGCTCACCTACGTCTACGCCGACTCCACCGCCGTCGTCGGACCGCTGGCGACGTACGCCGAGCCGCACTGCTACGACCTCTGCGAGGTACACGGCGAGCGGCTCACCGCACCGCGTGGTTGGGAGATCGTCCGGCTGGCCCCAGACCCGGCCCTTCTTGGCCCCAGCAGCGACGACCTCGAGGCGCTCGCCGACGCGGTTCGCGAGGCAGGGCGGCCCGCTGCACCGGTGTACGGTTCCGCTGCCGAGCCCGACCAGGGGCGTGCACCGGCCCCTGAGCACGGCCGCCGTGGGCACCTGTGGGTGCTCCCGCCGCTGGAGGACTCCGAGGTCTGACCGGGTCTGCGCCAGCCGGGCAGCGGGGACCACGGCCCCTGACGCGTGGCTTCCGGGTCGGAGTCGTTGGGAGGGGCAGGGGGAGAATCGACGTCGCAGTGGTGGATTCCCAGCGTTTTTCGGCCGGAAGTTGCTGGTGAAACGCAGGTAATCCCCCATTCCGGCACCGACTCCCGGGTCACACGATCAACTGTCCGTTTTAGGAGTTATGCCGGGAACCTCCCTGGATTCAACCTCTGCCGACCCTTCTGCCGATAGGTCATCAGCGACAACGGTCCGCCGCCCGTACGGACCAGCCGGCACCCGCCGGGACCGCATCGCAGGAGGAGACCCCTATGGCCCGCTCGTCATCGCAGCCCATGACCGTTCCGCTCGGCTCGCTCACCCAGGCCGGCGCCCGCCCTGACATCGTCTGCGACGTGTGCGGAAGCGAGCGCATAACCCACCTGGCCATGACCCTCACCGACGGGACGCCCGTCGAGTTCGTCTCGTGTCACCGTTGCGAGCACAAGACCTGGGTCGACGCCAGTGGCGTCCAGCACCGTGAGCTGCCGGTGGCGAGCATCTTGGACAAGACCCGCAAGCCACGCTGACCTTGCGGACGGGTCTGCATCGGTGGCTCGGTAGGGTCCACCGGTGTGACTGCTGAACCCGAAGCGACAGCTCCTGTCGACGCAGCCGTGCTGGCGTCGATCGTCAAGGCCTATGACATTCGCGGCGTCGTGCCAGACCAGTTGGACGCCCGGATCTGTCGGGCAGTAGGCGCCGCCTTCGTGCAGGTGCTCAGGAGTGAGGGCGACGTATCGGGGTTGGTGGTCGGGCACGACATGCGTCCGACATCGCCAGAGCTGGCCGCCGCCTTTGCCGACGGTGTCGCCGCTGCTGGCGTCGACGTCACCCTCATCGGGCTGGCCAGTACCGACCAGCTCTACTGCGCCTCTGGTCTACTCGGGCTGCCTGGTGCCATGTTCACCGCGAGCCACAACCCCGCGCAGTACAACGGCATCAAGCTCTGTCGCGCCTACGCCGCACCTGTTGGTCAGGAGTCTGGCCTCGCCGAGATCAAGGCGGCGCTGGCGGTTGGCGTGCGTACCTCAGACGGTCCGAGAGGTGCCATCACCGAGCGAGACATGCTCGCCGACTACGTCGTGCACCTTCGCTCGCTCGTCGACCTCGCCGACGTCCGCCCGATGACGGTCGTCATCGATGCCGGAAATGGGATGGCTGGTCTGACCGCCCCCGCCGTCTTCGCCGACCTTCCGGTGACGATGTTCGGGCTCTACTTCGAGCTCGATGGAACGTTCCCCAATCACGAGGCGAACCCCATCGAACCGGCGAACCTGCGTGACCTGCAGGCCGCGGTGGTCGCGCACGGTGCCGACATCGGGCTGGCGTTCGATGGGGATGCCGACCGGTGCTTCGTCGTTGACGAACGGGGCACCATCGTCTCGCCCAGCGTGCTTGCTGCCCTGATCGCCGATCGCGAGCTCGCACGCGACCCGGGGGGCACCGTGATCTACAACCTGATCACCAGTCTGACGGTGCCAGAAGTAGTGGCCGAAGCTGGAGGCACCGCAGTGCGGACTCGAGTTGGTCACTCGTTCATCAAGGGCGTGATGGCCGAGACCGGTGCTGTCTTCGGCGGTGAGCACTCTGGGCACTTCTACTTCCGCGACTTCTGGCGCGCCGACTCAGGGATGTTGGCCGGCCTGCATGCGCTGGCGGCGCTAGGGGCTGCTGCGATGCCGTTGTCGCAGCTGCTGGCTCCCTACGACCGCTACGCCACCAGTGGCGAGATCAACTCGACCGTCAACGACCAAGCACAGGTGATTGCGGCGCTCAGACAGAGTTGGAAAGAGCGGCCCGGTGTGACGATCGACGAGCTGGACGGCCTTACCGTGACTGGCGACTCATGGTGGTTCAACGTGCGCGCCAGCAACACCGAGCCGCTGCTGCGGCTCAACGTCGAGGCGAAGGAAGCTGAGACGATGGCCTTGGTTCGCGACGAAGCGCTCGGCCAGATCCGAGGTGGCACCCGATGACGCAGGAGACGGACCTGGACCCCGAGCTTCTGGCGATCATCGTGTGCCCCGAGTGTCACGCCCCGCTTCAGGTGGAGCCCGACGGCGGGCCGGCTGAGTTGCTGATCTGTCTTGGCGAGGGCTGCGGCCTGCGCTACCCCGTTCGGGACGGCATCCCCATCCTTTTAGTGGACGAGGCCGAGCGTGGCACCTGACGCCGAGCTCGGCGGCGGCCGAACCGGCCGCTTCGACCTCGACGATCTTGCGTCGGTGCGCGCAGCCGATCCGGGCGACATGCTCGACTCCGTCGCATCCGCCGGTGACCAGGTGCGACAGGCGCTGGTGGCCTGCGAGCGCTCTGGCGTCGCCGGCGTGAAGGACGGTGGTCGGCCGCGTGCCGTTGTCGTGACGGGCATGGGTGGTTCGGGAGTCGCCGGACATGTTCTTCAGGCAGCAGCTGGCCCGGAGTGCCCGGTGCCGGTCGAGCGGGTCCGCGGCTGGTCCTTACCGGCCTGGGTGGGGGCCGACGACCTGGTGATCGCGGTGTCGAGCTCGGGGCGAACGGCCGAGACGATGGCGTGCACCCGAACGGCGCTGGACCGTGGCGCGCGCACCGTCGTCGTCGCGGCCGAGGGCTCGCCGCTGGTCGACCTCGCCATCGGCGCGGGACTTCCCTGGGTGCCGGTTCCTCCTGGCCGCCCGCCCCGAGCAAACCTGTGGGCGCTGTCGGTTCCGCTCCTGGTGGCAGCAGATGCGTTGGGCATCGTTGACGCCGAGCCGGCCCGACTTGAAGCGGTTGCCGACTTGCTCGACGGTTTGGCCGCACAGTGCGCGCCGATCGTCCCGAGCGATCAGAACCCGGCCAAACAGTTGGCGGTTGAGCTCGTCGGGACGTTGCCGATGATCTGGGGTAGCAGCGATCTGGCGGGGATCGCGGCGTACCGGCTGCTGTGCCAGCTCGCCGAGAACGCCAAGTACCCGGCTGTCAACGGCGTTCTCCCCGAGGCGCTGCACAACCAGGTGGTCACGTTCAGCGCTCCGGCGTCATCAGGTTTGCCGATCAGGCTGGTCCTGCTGCGCGACACCGTCGAGCAGTGGCAGGTGACCATCGCAGCCGATGAGGCCGACGTGCTGGCTGGCGAGTCGGGCGTCCCCGTCAGCCGGCTGGCCGCCGTTGGCGAGCATCCGCTGGAGCGGATGGCCAGCCTCTGTGCCGTCGGCGATTTTGCCAGCGTGTACCTCGGCTTGCTCGGCGGTGTCGACCCGACGCCGATTCGGCCGATCGAGATCTTGAAAACCCGCATTCAGGCGCGACAAAACCAGCCGTGAGCGCCGAAAGCGGAACGAGGGCGATCATCGCGGCGCTGCTCGCAAACTTGGGTATCGCCGTCACCAAGTTCTTCGCTTTCCTCGTGTCCGGCTCGTCCTCGATGCTGGCCGAGTCGGTGCACTCGCTGGCCGACTCCGGCAACCAGCTGCTTCTGCTGCTCGGTGGCCGACGGTCGAGACGCTCGGCAACTCCTGAGCACCCCTTCGGCTATGGCCGGGAGCGCTACCTCTACGCATTCGTCGTGTCGATCGTGCTCTTCAGCGTCGGTGGGCTTTTCTCCCTCTATGAGGGCATCCACAAGATTCAGCACCCAGAAGAGCTGACCAACCTGATGGTTCCGATCGTTGTGCTCTTGGTGGCCATCGGCTTGGAGTCCTTCTCGCTCCGAACAGCCATCGTCGAGTCGAACAAGGTGCGGCGCGGACAGACCTGGGTGCAGTTCGTCCGCCGGGCCAAGGCACCTGAGCTGCCGGTGGTCCTTCTCGAGGATGTGGGGGCCCTGGTCGGCTTGGTGCTGGCCCTCGTCGGGGTTGGCCTTGCCGGAATCACCGGCGCATCGATCTGGGATGCGCTCGGGACCATCGCGATCGGTGCCCTGCTGATCGTCATCGCCATGGTCCTCGGGATCGAGACCAAGAGCCTGCTCCTTGGCGAGGGGGCTTCGCCCGCCGAGGTGGCAGCGATCAGTAGTGCCGTACTCGAGGTCGAGACGATCGAGCGGGTCATTCACCTCAAGACGCTCTTCCTGGGCCCCGACGAGCTGCTCGTCGCGGCCAAGATCTCACTCCGGCCTGACGTGTCGGTCGCTGAGGTGGCCGATGCGATCAATGAGGCCGAGGAGCGGATTCGCGCTGCCGTATACGTCGGTACCGTCATCTACCTTGAGCCTGATGTCTTCGTCGGTCGCACAGACCCGGCGTCGGGGGCGTGACGCCGTAAGGCGCCACTCCGCCGGTCCCGGTATCCTGATCTGCGTGACTGCTCCTACGCTTCCTGCCCCCACGTCCACCCCGTCCTCAGGGGCGCTCGACTTCAAGGTGGCCGACCTCGCACTCGCTGAGTTCGGCCGCAAGGAGATCCGGCTGGCCGAGCACGAGATGCCTGGCCTGATGGCCATTCGACGTGAGTTCGCCGGTACCAAGCCGCTGGCCGGTGCCCGGATCACTGGATCCCTGCACATGACGGTGCAGACCGCGGTGCTCATCGAGACCTTGACCGCGCTCGGTGCCGATGTCCGATGGGCCAGCTGCAACATCTTCTCGACGCAGGACCATGCGGCAGCAGCCATCGTCGTAGGGCCGAGCGGAACGGCCGAGGCGCCTTCTGGGGTCCCGGTCTTCGCCTGGAAGGGGGAGACCCTCGAGGAGTACTGGTGGTGCACCGAGCAGGCGCTGACCTGGCCGGGTCAGGCCGCAGGCGATGGCCCGAACATGATCCTCGACGACGGTGGCGACGCGACGATGCTCGTTCACAAGGGCGTTGAGTTCGAGAAGGCTGGCGCTGCACCTGACCCCTCCACCGCTGACAGTGAAGAGTTCGAGGTTGTGCTGCGACTCCTCAACCGCACTCTCGTGGAGAGCCCGAACAAGTGGACCGAGGTTGCCAGCGACATCCGCGGTGTCACCGAAGAGACCACGACCGGAGTGCACCGGCTGTACCAGATGCTCGATGCCGGCGCGTTGCTCTTCCCCGCCATCAATGTCAATGACTCGGTGACCAAGAGCAAGTTCGACAACAAGTACGGATGCCGTCACTCACTCATCGACGGCATCAACCGGGCCACTGACACTCTCATCGGGGGCAAGACGGCGGTTGTGTTCGGCTACGGAGACGTCGGTAAGGGGTCGGCGGAGTCACTCCGCGGCCAGGGTGCGCGCGTGATGGTCACCGAGATCGACCCGATCTGCGCGCTACAGGCCGCCATGGATGGTTACCAGGTCGTCCGACTCGCAGACGTTGTTGGCACCGCTGACATCTTCATCACCGCGACCGGCAACAAAGACGTCATCACCGTTGCCGACATGCAAGCCATGAAGCACCAGGCCATCGTCGGAAACATCGGGCACTTCGACAATGAGATCGACATGGCCGGGCTAGCCACCTACAGCGGTGTTCGACGCGAGAACATCAAGCCGCAGGTCGACCTCTGGCACTTCCCGGACGGACACGCGGTCCTCGTCCTGAGCGAAGGTCGACTGCTCAATCTCGGCAATGCGACCGGCCACCCGAGTTTTGTCATGTCGAACTCATTCGCCAACCAGACCATCGCCCAGATCGAACTCTTCACGAAGACTGCTG
>JANLWJ010000535.1:0-5524 GCA_031364455.1 Actinomycetes bacterium
CCGTGCCGTCGCGGAAGCGAAGAGCGACGGTCGTATGGTCAGCATTGGTGACGTCATGCCACTTCCGTTTGTGCTCGATGCACGTCACATGGGCGATCGGGCCGGGGAGGAGGCTCAGAATCTGGTCGATCAGGTGCGAGCCCCAGTCGTACAGCGCACCACCGGAGACCGACTCGTCGGAGTGCCAGTAGTTGCAAGGATGTCCGTAGCCACCGATGAACGCCTCGAGATGAAACACCTTGCCGAGGTCACCATCGCGCAGGACCTGAGCAATAGTGAGGAAGTCCGGATCGAAGCGCCGATTCTGGTAGACGACCGCTCGATGTCCAGTGCGCGCTGCGGTGGCAATGACGCGGTCGGAGTCCTCGACCGTGAGTGCAAAGGGCTTCTCAACGATGACGTCCTTGCCGGACAACATGACGCGATCTGCCCAGTCAGCGTGCGAGTCAGGGGGAGTCGAGACGACGATGACATCGAGGGACTGGTCGGCGAGCAGCGCATCCGGATCGAGGGTGGTTGTCACACCGGGGAACATCTGGTGTGACTCCTCAAGACGCTCGGCTGAGCGGTCGCACAGCGCGCCAAGCGTCATGCCGGGAAGTGCCTGCGCAGCGCGGGCGTGCTCGGCTCCGATCGCACCGAAGCCGAGCAGTCCGACGCGAAGGGGCGCGACCTCTACGGGGTCCATCTCCAGGACTCGGCGCAGTGCCAGGTGGAGCAACCGAGCGACAGCTTCGACATCGTCAGGATTGTCGGCGCTGGGCTGGAGGGAGAGGCTGCCAATGCGGTTCTCGGGGTTCCAGGTCATGACTGCGTGTGCGGTCAGGCCCAACTGGGCGCTCGCCCACACCTCGACTCCTTCCCTGACCTTTTCCAGGGCGAGGACGGGTGTGTAGACCTCGAGTGGCTGGCCGAGTGGACAAAGGCGTTGCATCCACGCGTTTGTCCCTGCGGGTCGTACTCGAGCCCGATGAGGGGGAGACCAGGTGTCTGCCGCAACGCCGGACGCCTCAAGCAGCTCAGGGAGCTCGGCGCCAAGCGTCGGCCCTACCAGGAGCACTGGCGTGTTGCGGCCATCGGCTTCCTTGACCAGATCAGTTGCCTCGCGTGCCAGCGTCGAGTGCGTCCAGATCAGTACCGCAGCGGGGGAGGCCTGGGGGGAAGCGTCGAAGGATGGATGCCAACCTGCCGCGCTGAGCAGCCGACTGGTTGCCTCGAGCATCGTTCGCTCGCCGGGCGCCAGATCACCAACTGCCCAGGTGAGGTGACGAGACATGCTTCCTCCGCGTGATGCTGCTCGGTGGACCTGTGGTGGTCACCAATGACCCTAGGCGACCTCAGGGCGCCGTGCACTGGCAGCAGCGGTAGATCGGGGGGCTCGCGGGGGTCAGCGGAAGACGACCGTGCGGTGCCCGTTGAGCAGGATCCGGTTCTCCGCGTGCCAGAGGACCGCCCTGGCGAGTGCTTGGCACTCCACGTCGCGGCCGGCTGCGACCAGTTTCTCCGGCGAAAGGGAGTGGTCAACCCGTGCCACCTCCTGCTCGATGATCGGCCCTTCATCGAGGTCGGTCGTGATGTAGTGGGCGGTCGCCCCGATCAGCTTCACTCCGCGCTCGTGCGCCTGGTGGTAGGGCTTGCCGCCCTTGAAGCTGGGAAGGAACGAGTGGTGGATGTTGATGGCCCGCCCCTCCAGAGCCCGGCAGAGGTCGGGAGAGAGCACCTGCATATACCTGGCCAGCACAACGAGGTCGATCTGTTTGTCGTCGATGATGCTCAGCAGCTGCTTCTCGGCGTCCGTCTTCGTCTCTGGATTGACCGGGATGTAGTGGAATGGGATGTCGTTGTCCTGGGCGAGGTCCTCGTAGTCGCGGTGGTTGGACACCACGCCAACGATGTCGATCGGGAGGGCACCGATCCGGACCCGGAAGAGCAGGTCGTTGAGGCAGTGCCCGAACTTGGAGACCATCAACAGGACACGCTGGCGCTCCTTGGCCCCGCGGAGCGTGAACGACATGTCGAAGGTGGCCGAGATTCGGGCGAAGTCGCTCTGCAGGGTTACCAGCTCGTCACCGTCGAAACAGGAGAAACGGACCCGCATGAAGAACAGGCCGGTCTCCTGATCGCCGTACTGTTGGCTGGAGATGATGGTGCAGTGGTGCTGCACGAGGAAGCTGGAGACGGCGTAGACCACGCCTGGTCGGTCCAGGCATGAGAGCGTGAGGATGAACTCGGGGTGGCCTGTGGCCGTCGTTGCACTGGCTTGAGTCGTTGTCGACATCGTGGGTCCTCGGGTGGAGAGCGTCGGAGCGATAGGGTATCAATCGATAGCCTGCCTGGGTCACTGTTCCACGGGGGAGGGGGGGTCGTGCGGCGAGCGGTCGAGAGTGCTGAGGGCCACGTGCTTCAGCTACGCGCGAAGCGACCATCGAAGTGGGCCACCCGGGACCGGATCCTGCTGGAGGCCTCCCGCCTGTTCGCCACGCACGGGTTTCGCGGGGCGTCGACGCGGCAGATCGCCGAGCAAGTCGGCATCCGGCAGCCATCGCTCTTCAAACACTTCGCCTCCAAGCAGGCGATGCTCGCCGAGCTGGCGGTCTACGACATGGATGTCCCTGCGGGTCACGCTGAGGCGTCCGCAAGCACCGCTGGGTCAGCTGTCGACAGGTTTGCCGGGTACGTGGCTTGGGACCTGGAGTGGTACCGCACGATGCCGTTTGACCTCCGGGGGATGACCGAGGCCCTGGTGAAGTCTGAAGGGCTGACCAGCGCTCAGGCGGCACTCGCCAGGTGGAATACCGCGATCAGCCAGATGCTGGAGCAGGGGGTGAAGACTGGGGACTTCGCGGCGCACGCCGTGCCCTTTGTGCCGTCGGCGCTGGAGACGTTGAGCTGGCAGATGGTGAACAGCCGGGACGCCACGGAGCAGACGGTCGATGATGCCGTCGAGTTCCTCCTGGCCGCTGTCTTGACCTCATCTCGGGACGTTCGCCGCTAACGCCCAGCGGCGTGTCGGTCTAGCCTTCAAGTGGGAGTGAGAGTAATGCTCACCTATGTGTATACGAACCCAGAACTCCACTCAGGTCCGAGTGGTCCGCTGCCGCCACCGTTCGACAAGTTGGTGACCGAAGAGACGCTCACGGAGGCCCAGGCGCGAGCAGTCCTAGCTGCCCTCGCGGTCGGGACCCGTCCGGAGGCACAGTTACCGGAGCCGACGCCACCGCGGGTGGGAATCGCCGCCCGGCTCGCTGAAATCGGGGCATACCTGGGGGCGGCATTGGTCGTGGCGGCCGGCATCGTCGTCGTGGCTCAGCAGTGGGGCGAGATGTCCTACGGGGCTCGCGTCGCGGTCATGGCTGGCACAACGTTTACGCTCGTGCTGGCTGCCGGCAGCCTCGTGCTCTTCACACGTGGCCGCCCATGGGCCGACGTGCCGAACGGTGAAACCCTCCGCAGGCTCAGCGGGACGCTCTTCAGTTTTGGCGCGCTCGGAGCCTTCGGAACCGTGCTAGTGGCGATGCTTGCCAACAAGGACGCTGCCACGGACGACGAGGTGGCGACGGCGTTCGTGCTGGGGGCTCTCGCCGCTGCTGCCGTACTGGTCGTTGCTCGCCGCTGGGCTGACACCCCGTTGGGCGAGGTCGGTTTGGTTGCGGCATCTGTGGCTGCCGTGATGAGCCTCGTCCAGCTCACGCTCCCAGACGAAGTAGTCGCCATCCAGTGGATCTTGCTGACGATCGGTCTTACCTGGGCCCTGCTGGGGACGTTCACCGCCCTCATGCGCAACCAGATCTTGGTCACCTCGCTCGGTTTGCTGCTGGCCCTCTTCGCATCGGCGACGATCGCCGAAGAGGCATGGTCACAACGCCTAGCTCTCGCCACGCTCATCACCATCTCGTTGGCGGTGTACCTGGTGCGGCCACTCTGGCCCTACATCGCAGCTGCCACCATCGCCGCGGTAGTGCTGACCGTCACCTGGGTCGGTGAAGCCGTTGGCGCTGCAATGGCACTGCTCGCGGCCGGATTGGTCTTCCTGGTTCTCGCTGGTGGTGCACTGATCCTGCACCGTCACAGGACCACCAAGCCTGACGCGCGAATCACCGTTCCCTAGTGAGGGTGGGTCGGTTCCCTTAGAGTCCGCAGAGAACGGGGCTGCGGTTGCTACCGGGCGTGGTAAACCGACGATGGCGAGGTGATGGCCAGTGTCTGAAGTTTCGAAGGCCGCTTCTGCGTTCGTCGTGCTGTTTGTGGCGGCCTTCGTCGTGAGTTTGGGGAGCCTCGCCGGGTCCTTTGCAGATGCCGACCAGGTTTTCGTCGACCGCTATGCCAACCAGGCCGTCCAGCTGCGGGACACCGCAGGTGCCTTGTTGCTCCTGCTCGCCGGCATGGCATTCGCGTGGTTCGCTCAGGCAATGTCGACGATCACGCACCGGCACTCGGCGGGAGTGCTCATCAGCGGCTGCTCTGCAGCTGTCGGCATGTTCGTGGCCGCACTCGCCTGGGCGACGGTTCCGATGAGTCTCTGGTTTGGGTCAATCTTTGGTGACCCCGGACTAGAAGTGGGCACAGCTGTCCTTCCACAAATGGGGTACGTGGCGCTGATGGTCGGTGGTCTGCTGCCAGCCGGCATCTTCATGGCCCTCGTGGGACACCAGAGGTTGCTCTTGCCGCGCTGGCTGTCGATCGGCAGCTACCCCGCTGCAGCGCTTGTCGCCTTCGCGGCGGTGCTCTTCATGCCGCTGTTCATCTTCGTCGGATGGGTCATCGCGGTTGCAGTGACACTTCGCCGAAGGTCGGTCTAGTCGAAGCGCATCGATTTGATGATCTGCTCGATCTCGTGATCAACCTTGGATCCGGCATTCTTGTGGGTGTCTGCCTCGATGTAGACAAGTCTTCCTCTGACGTCGACGAGCCACACCCTGATCGTGTCTCCGTCAGCTACGCGTGTCCAAAGGGCACCCTGTTTCACGGCTGGCCAGTGGTAGAAGAAGCCTGGGTCACACCCGTGCTGATCAACGGTGAATACCACGTGCTGCGCAACTAGACCACCGACGGTTACACGCGCGGGGCCGCTGACGAGTTCAGTCCCGCGTGTCGTCGATGCGTTTTCCGCGTAGTCCGCCATGGTGCCGTCGGGAGCGCCCCACCACTGGCCACATGCATGGATGCCGTTGGAACCAGCCAGGTCGGTCCAGAAGATCATGGCCTCGGCCCTTTGCGACCCTGCGGTGTTCTTGTTGATGGAAACGTCTCCGAAACGGTCCCACCCCCAAGAGGGCACGCTCAAGGAGAACTGTGCTCCGTCGACCGACCATGCGTTTCTGGTGTTCGGCTCAAGCGTGCCTTCGGGACCGAACTTCGCGGTGGCCTGTCGACGCGCGTCACAGATCCGGCTGACCACGTCCACAAGGCTTGTTGGGCCTTCGTTCAGCAGTTTGGGCACGATCATCTGATCCAGCCCACCAGATTCGGTGTGCCAACCGACCACAACCTCCGCTGGCACCGCGGGCGTTGAGCCGTCGCAGGC
>JANLWJ010000536.1:0-2839 GCA_031364455.1 Actinomycetes bacterium
CTGCGGCTGCCAGCCACCGGCGGCTCCTCCGGCTGCGGTCGTGGATGCTCGTCCGCCTGCCGCGCTGATCGCTGGGGAGCCCAGCTTGTCCTTCAGCTCGAGGACAAGCCGCTGTGCACCCTTCTTTCCGATCCCAGGAACCTGGGTCAACGCCACGACGTCCTCGGACGCCACGATCTGGCGCAACGCGTCCGGCCGGAGTGTGGCGATGATCGCCTGAGCTACCCGCGGTCCGACGCCACTGACTGTCTGCACAATCTCGAAGACGGCGCGTTCGTCGGCGTCGGTGAAGCCGTAGAGGGTGAGGGAGTCTTCGCGGACGACCAACGAGGTGTGGACTGTGGCTTCTTCGCCACGCCTGAGGCCGGCGATCGTTGCCGGCGTGCACTGGATGGCCATACCGAGGCCGCCTACTTCGATCACCGCGACGTCAGCAGCGATGTCGATCACCACCCCGCGGACCGACGCAATCATCGAGGACGGCCAGGAGCGCCACCGGCGACGGCGCGGCGTGCTGCGCCTTGGCCCGATGCCGCAACCGCGTCGAGCAGCCGAGCCTGCGCCGAACCGCGCCAGACATGGCAGATCGCCAGCGCCAGGGCATCGGCGGCGTCGGCGGGCTTAGGAGCCTCGGTGAGTCCGAGCAGCCGAGCCACCATTGCCCCGACCTGGGCCTTGTCTGCCCTACCGTGGCCGGTGACCGATGCCTTGACCTCGCTCGGTGTGTGCAGGGCAACCGGGAGCCCGCGTCTCGCAGCCGCAACTAGCACGACGCCGCTGACTTGGGCAACGCCCATCACCGTGCGTACGTTGTGCTGGCTGAAGACGCGTTCAACCGCGACGGCGTCCGGCTGAGTGGCGTCCAACACGTCGTTGACTGCCGCTTCGATGTCCAGCAGTCGCTGCTCGAGGGGCGCATCCGGGGACGTTTTGGCCACGGAAACCTCGACCAGTGTCAACCGACGCCCGGGGGCACCGTCGACCACCCCGAGGCCGCAGCGGGTCAGACCTGGGTCGACGCCGAGCACTCGCACTGACTTGCCTCCTGCGGATTGGCCGTACGGAGAGGGCACGCGACTCCCGAACACCTGTTCGACCGAACGCTACCCGCCGTGGCGACGCCGGTGGGGACGACACGCATGGACGGCCCTAGGCGGCTCGACGATGGGGTTCGGGGGTGGCTTGTCAGGCGCTCAGCTCTCCAGTCGCGCGGCGGCATGCGCATCGAGTGCCAGATGTTGATCGGACCGTTCGACTGACCACCTTGCGGGATCTCATCGGGCTATCCATTGCGCCAGTTTGACTGATGTCTCACATCGACCCTGCGTCCCGGTGCCGCACATGACGGCACATAGGCATCGGCCTCCCCGGTCAGCGCGCCGACGGCTTTGCTCATGTCTGGCTCTAGCCTGAGCGCCATGCAACCCATCTATGAGGTGACGATCACCCGTCCCTGGCATTGGGGAATCGTCGCTGTCTCTGCGCCGAACGCACCGGTACCGGAGAGTCTCGGCGACGCCCTCGTCGTGGGGAACTCCGACGGCATCGTGCTGTGCGTCCGACACGCTCAAGACATCGAGGCTGAGACGTTTGAGGGCGACGGGGACTGGGCTACCGCCACCGTCCACCTCCGCAGTCTGACTCAGCTCGACAGCGGCGATGGCGAGGTCCTGTACGAAGGTGAACTCTCCCTGCCTGAGGGAAGGCTGACGATCGGAGATGCAGACAGCGAGGTGGCGGTGAACGACCTAGAGCCTCGGACACGGCTTCGCGTCCGCGCCATGGACGCAGCTCCGACAGGTCTCACAGAGGCCTGGATCGACCTATATCCCGCGGGCTAGTCGCGCCCCGTCGAAGCGAGCGCGATCGGCACATCTGCGCGGTCACTGACGCACCTCTTGCGCCTGCGCCCGTACCCATTCATCGAACCTCTGCGCGGTCTCCCCCTGCCGTGGGATGACGTTCTCCAGCGCGAAGCTGAGCCGCTCGTCCAACGCCGTGCTCGGACCGTTGTCCATCAGCAGCAACGCCTCTGCACGGGCGAAGTAGACCCCGAAGTTCTCGCGCTTCATGTCGCCGAGATTCCCTCGCCGGACCTGCTCCAACATCCCGCCGCTCATCATCATGCGATCGAGTGCATGCCAGCCCGAGAGATCCAACTGGGTGATCATGTCTGTGGCGGCGGCGAGCGCCGAGCGAGCGGTGGCGTCAAGATTCCACCAGCCGTCAGTACCCTCCGGGGTTCCGCTGGGATGAAGCCTCACCCGGTAGAGGCCCAGGCTCTCAGTGATGGCCTTCGGCATGGCAGCGCCAAGGTTCTCCCGCTCCCAGCGGAGCCAGGGCTCCGGCGCAACCGCAAGGTTTACCACGCAGCGCACCTGGTCTGACGTGCTCCATGACGAAGACTGGATGTTGACGACGGCCCAGTCGCCGCTGTCGTTCGTCTTCCTCCATGTCGGAGCCGCGCCCTTGTATCCGTGAGCACGCGCCTCCGGACCCACAACGTCGCGGAGCGCCTCACGCATGATTGTCTGCGCTGTCACGCGGATGTGCCAGAGCCCAGGGTCATGCGAGCGATACTGCCGGATACTGATCGGAGAGATTGGACTGACCACCTCGGTGACGGGTCATCGCGCTGTCGGACCCTTCCTCTAGTGTTTGGGATGTGTTCGAAGCCGGGATTTGAGAAACGGACACTGGTTGGCTCACGGAGACTGTGGCACTGACGAGATACCCCGGCATTTCCTTTCGTCGATCTGTCGTGGAGATCTCCTACGGTGCTCCCCACCCCTGTTTTGCCGCCGGCCGTTGCAGGTGTCCTTGCCGACACCCGTGCGCT
>JANLWJ010000021.1:0-6997 GCA_031364455.1 Actinomycetes bacterium
GGTGGTGGAGGCAATGCGAGCGATGCGCAGCAGCGTCTCGAAGCGGCTCTCGAGGATGCTAGCGCCGCCTACGACGTCGCTCAGCAGGCGTTGGCCCAAGGGGACTTCGCCGCCTACGGTGAAGCGCAGGACGACCTGCTAGCCGCGTTGCAGCGGGCAGAGGCAGCGGCGAACGAGCTTGGCCTGGATGAGCTCCCGGCCATACCCGACGTCGAGGGCGAGTCGGCTTCTGCAGCTGTGCCGTGACGCCCCGGTTTGGAGCCGGCGCGACCCACCACGTAGGCTAGGCGAGTGCCAACGCGGGGTGGAGCAGTTCGGTAGCTCGCTGGGCTCATAACCCAGAGGTCGCAGGTTCAAATCCTGCCCCCGCTACGAAATATGTAAGGTCCGCGAAGAGAAGGCCCCCGCTCATTGATCGGGGGCCTTCGACTTCCATGGCCGGCTTCGTGGCCGCGGCAGCGCATCCCCTCTACGACTCAGAGGTCGGGACCGACTGCCAGGAAGGGTCTTGCTCGACTCGTTTTGAGTGGGTCAGGCGCCGCATGTCGGTGCCGTCGCGGATGCCGATGATGATCAGGTACCCGACCATCCAGAACTCGCCGATCGTGGCGGGCATCGTCAGTGCGTCCGCGAAGCCGCTCGCAGACGGGATCGCGTAGGTCAGGAACGTGCTGACGACGTAGCCCACGCCGCCGATCATCAGCACCCAGCCGAGGGCCGCTGGCATCCACCCCGAGCGTCGGGCGAGCCAGCCCATCGGGATGAGCCAGAGGCCGAAGAAGATGCCGGCGACGCTCCACAGCTGACCACTGACGACGTCAAGCAGCTGCGCGGTCGCTGCCGCCGAGCCCGGGCTGTCCAGGGCGCCCCCGGCCACGTCGAGGGCGGTCGCGAGCATGGCGGAGCTCACGAGGATGGCGACCGCGTTGACAGTCCCGAAGACGGCGATGGCGCCGGCGGCGAACGAGTCGACCGAGCGGAACAGCCGGAAGAACCAGAGGGCGCACAGGGCCTGGGTGAGCACGAGGCCCAGCTCCAGGATCACGCCGAGCCGGGCCAGCCCCTCGTTCGCCACGAGGTTGGCCAGCGTCGCCGTCGGGTCGCCGTCGACAAACAGCTGACCGCGCACGAAGAGGAAGTCGAGTCCGCCGGTCAGCGCCACGGCTAGGTAGAGCAGTCCCGTGATGCGGGCCGTGCGGACCAGCGCCGGGCGATCCGTGTCGAGCGGCCGGACGGCGGGTGCCGTGGTCGTGGTCATGGAAGTGCCTCCTTGTCGAGTTACCTTACGATGTAAGGACCAGTCTTACACGGTAAGGTGCGCACTGTCCAGGAGGAGGAACCGATGACCGTAGATCAGGTGCGCGACCCGCTCAGCCGAGGCCGAGTGCTGTCGGCGGCCATGGCGGTCGCCGATGTCGACGGCCTCGCCGCCGTGACGATGCGCCGGGTCGCCTCCGACCTCGGGGTGGAGGCGATGTCGCTCTACCACCACGTCCCCAGCAAGGAGCGGCTGCTCGACGGCCTCGCCGATGCGCTCGTGGTCGAGATCGCCGAGGCCGTCGCCACCCGCGGGCCCGGCGGCGGCTGGGGGCCGTCGTTGCGCGCCCAGTGCCTGACGGCGCGCGAGGTGATGGTCCGCCACCGGTGGGGTCCGGAGCTCATTGGCTCGCGCCGAGAGGTGCCGCCCAGCCTGCTGGCGTACTTCGAAGCAGTGCTCGCCACCATGATCGCTGGTGGCCTGAGCTATCACCTGGCGCACCGAGGCCTGCACGCGCTCGGCAGCATGGTGCTCGGCTTCACGCAGGAGCTCTTCGCCGTTCCTCAGGGCGACGACGACCCCGGCGCCGACCTCGAGGCGGAGCTCGCCGCGATGGCGGAGGCGTTCCCGCACCTCACTGCGATGGTCGCCTCCGAGCTCCACGACAACGCCGACGACCCGCTGGGCTGGTGCGACAGCCAGGTGGAGTTCGAGTTCACCCTGGTTCTTATCCTCGACGGGCTGGCGCGTCATCACGACGCGCGCGCGAGCTAGGGCCGCTCAGTCCCGCGCGTCATCGAAGTCGGGCGCCTCCGCACGATCGAAAAGTGCGAGCAACTTTCGGCCCGCTAGCTCCTCTGGCTCTCTTAGTTTGTCGCGCTTTGTCGAAAGACCTTCCCGTAGACCCACGACCCAAGACACCAGAGTGTCGTGGTGAGAACCGAACCTCCGATGACAACAACTCCCCCAAAGATAAGACCCAGTGCCGGCATATTGCCTTTGAAGGACAAAGCTGAAGCCGTCAAGAGGCAGGCGGAGAGAAAGTAGGAGAACTGTCGAGGCTTTGGCGTGGGTGGCAGCCGTGGAGTATCAAGAAGGTGACGAACGCCGACGTTGTAGACGAGATCAAGGGGCATCCCGCTGGGTAGCGTTGCCCCGATCAAGGCAACGACTGCCATAGAGCCGAGCCAGATCGGCGACTGCAAGAGCAGTCCGATCACGATCAGGGTGGTGCCAGTTCCGGGGGTGAACCGCAGCGGCAAGGCGTAACGAGCCTTCGCACCGTCATCAAGTCCTTCGAATCCTTGCCTGTCAAGGTTGGTCCTCGTACTGTCCCTCAGCGTCACCATTTTGAATTTCTCTCTCCACTAAAATTGACGGCTCGATCCAGACTTTCCTCCGGTAGCGTGGTCACGTCCCACCCCGTGGTGCAACTGGGGCCGTTCGTGGTCGGCTTCCGCGGTGCTGGATGAACCGGCTTATAACCCAGAGGTCGCAGGTTCAAATCCTGCCCCCGCTACCAACGTAAGTGCAGGTCAGGGGCCCGATTGCCAGAAATGGTGATCAGGCCCCTGACTCGTATGTAGGCGGAAGGTAGGCAGCGGACCCCGCTAGATGCATGTGGACGACGGTGTTCGTTGATGGTGTCGGCGGTGGAGGGTTCGGATTGATGTTCGGGAAAGTGGTCTACCCCGCCCAGCGGCGGAGGGGATGGGTTTCCCGAACGAAGTGATGCCATGTTCTGGTAAGTCGGCTATTCCGCTGCCAGCGGGATCGCCTAAATACCCGAACGAAGGTGAACCATGGCATCGGAGAACGCACTCTCGGCGGCTGACGCGGAGCGACGCGTCGCCACCTTCGCGCGCGAGCGCCTGCCGGTGTCTTGGAAGGTCACCGAGACGTTCCCGCCGCTGAAGGGTTCACTGCGGCCTGACCTGGAAATCGAGATCGAAGCTCCCGACGGACGGCTCGCTCGGCTGGTGATTGAGGTCATGCAGGTTGTCGAACGCCGCGACGTCTCGCGCCTCGGTGAACAAGTTCGCCGCATGGCGACGAGCTCTTCTGATGTCCCGGTTGTGGCAGCGCGGTACCTCTCGGCATCTGTGCGTGAGGCGCTCACCGAGGACGGGGTCTCCTACGTGGACGCCGCAGGAAACATGTGCATTGTCGTCAACTCGCCGGCTGTGTTCATTTCGGAACAGGGCAAGGACCGCGATCCCTGGCGCAAGGGTCGCCCCCTTGGAACGCTCAGGGGTGAGCCTGCGGCACGGGTTGCTCGAGCATTCCTGGACTACCGTCGCACTTGGCGCGTGCGGGAACTCATTGCCGCCTCCGGCGTATCAAGCGGAGCCACCTACCGGGTGCTGGAGTATCTCCAGCGTGAAGACCTCGTGGTGTAGAAGGAGGACGGCTACTGCCTGACTGACTGGGAACGCCTGCTTCGCCAATGGAGCGCCGATGCCGCATTCCAGACCACCACTCGCGTCATGGCATTCATCGAGCCTCGTGGCGTTGACTACTTCTTGGGCAAGCTCTCCAAGGGCTCGCCGTTCCCCGTTGCGGTGACAGGCTCCGTTGCAGCTAAGGAGTGGGCCACCTACGCGCTAGCCATGGCAGCCTATGTGTACGTCTCGTCGATCTAGGAGGCCTCTGAGGAGTGGGGGCTGCGACCCAATGCGACTGCGCCGAACGTGATGCTTCTGGAACCTAAGACCGTGGGTGGCGCGCCCTTCGTCAACGCCGAGTCGTCCGGGGCCGGTTACCCGGTTGCCGCGCCGCCACAAGTGGCAGCAGACCTGTTGAACGGCCCCGGTCGCGAACCCGCCGAGGGCGAGTACTTGATCGAATGGCTCAAGACCATCGAGAAGCAGTGGCGTCGTGGCTGACGCAGTAACCATGGCTAGAACCGGGCTACTCGACGCCCTTGAGGCGTTGGTGCTGCACTTGGACGCGCTGGTCATCGTGGGCGCGCAAGCCATCTATTTGCACACAGGCTCGCTTGAGATCGCCCTTGCCGAGTACACCACCGACGGAGATATCGCGGTGGATCCCGACGTGCTGAGTTCCGACCCGCTCATCGAAGTAGCGATGCGTGCGGCAGGGTTCACGCCCGATCCGCGAATCAGTGCAGTCGGGTCATGGATCTCACCTCGGGGAGTGCCCGTCGACCTGATGGTTCCCGACGCCTGCGCTCAACCCTGGGCTACCTTGCACCCGTGGTGTACGAGCAAGCCCACTACGCGAACCTGAACCGAGAGCCGCAACCCGTATGAGAGCGGCACGAAACCTCGGGCGGGGCGATTGGATCTGCCCAGGGTTCGGTGACACTTCGGGCTCAGGCGTCGCGGCGACGGAGGCTTGACGATCCTGTCTCACACGTGAGACAATGGTCACATGACCGAGGTGAGTGTCCGCGACCTACGCAATCACGGCGGCGACGTACTCGACTCCGTGATGCGCGGTGAGAGCATGACGGTGACCCGTCAGGGCAAGCCCGTCGCCGAGTTGCGCCCCATCGCAGACGGCGGAACCTCGGCCACGGTGCTGGTCGAGCGATGGCGCACGATCCCGGTCATCGACCTCGCGGACCTGCGGACCGACCTGGACGACGTGCTGGACCCGGCTCTGTGAGTTCGCACGATCGCGGCCTGCTGGACACGAGTGTCGTCGTCAGCCTCGGCGGGCTCACCGACTCGACGGGGCTCCCCGATCGATGCTTCGTGTCGGCGATCACCCTGGCCGAGCTCTCCGTCGGGCCGCTGGTGGCGGGAACCGATGCGGAGCGAGTGGCGCGCCAGAGCGTGCTTCAACAGGTGGAGGCCGACTTCCACCCGATCCCCTTCGACGATCGGGCCGCCCGAGCCTTTGGTCGCGTCGCCGCCCAACTTCGCGCGTCGGGCCGCAAGACCACCGCTCGGGCATACGACGTGCTCATCGCGGCGACCGCGTTGGCCAACGACCTCCCGGTGTTCACCCGCAACCCTGACGACTTCGCCGGGATCGAATCCCTTACGGTTGTCACGCTGAACGCGGGCTCGTAGCGAGACTTGCGCAGGGCGCCAAGCGGCTGGGCTGGAGTGATCAGGTGTCGGCAGAGTGCCGGCCGGCCTTTCCTGGACGTTGGTGGGCGCTGGGAGTCGATCACCGCCGTGGTGGGGATCGGACCTGCGAAGACCGTCCTTCCACCACGGTCCGGTACCGTCCACGACTGCGTGTTGGCGGCGGGTTCTTCACGGACGTGCCCGGGTGCGCAAGCTCGAGCCGGTTGCATGAGGGCAGTGAAGGTGATTGCCGAAGGTGGGACCGCCGCGACGGTGCTGGTCGAGGGGTGGCGCACGATCCCGGTGATCGACCTGGCCGACCTTGCGGACCTGCTGGGACCAGGGTGATCGTCAGCCTCGTCGGGGACTCCAACGCTGATGGTGGATTCGCAGCATCAAGTTGGTGGGGCCGCAGGAACGAGGTCACGCTCTCATGCCCGCAGAATGACCGCAGGCGGTGCCTGGACGTTGACCGCCCGTCCCCTACTTTCAGCTGACGCCGAACATCGCGAAGTATGGGAAGCGGTTCGGTGTCGGCCCGGCTGCAGTGAAGGCGCCGCCCACGTAGAGGCGGCTGTCAGTGCCCGCCAGAGCCCAAATGCCTGGGTAGGAGGTGACAAACCTCGCGGAGAAGGGGTCCAGCGCTCCAGTGGTGGCATCGAAGGCAGCGAGGATCTTTCTCGGCTGCCCAGCGATAGTGCCGAAGTGACCGCCGACGTAGAGGAGTCCACCAACCAGAGTGACGGCTTGAGCGTCGCCATTGGCATAGACGCTCCAGCGTTTGGCTCCCGACGTGGCGTCGACGGCGTAGACCGCAGCGCCGTTCCTGCCGACGACGTAGACAGTCCCTTGCCCGACCGTGATATCCCAGTACGTGTTGCAGTCAGAGCAGCTGCGAGCTGGCTGCCAGGAGTCGAGGGAGCCGGTGGTCATCGTGACCGAGGCAAGTGAGGCGCGCGGTTGCCCATCGACGACGGTGAAGGTGCCGGCGAAATAGAGCCTTGTACCGTCCGTGGCAAGGCCGTAGACATTGGCATCTGTGGAGGTGGTGAAACTGCTGACCAGCGCTCCCGTGTCGACCGAGACCGCACCCAGACCGACCTGGGCCATGCCGCCATGCGTGGAGAACGTTCCTCCGAAGTAGGCGGTGTTGCCCTCGACGACGATGTCGCGCACGGTACCGCCCGCGGCGCCTTTCCAGGTCGGTTCGGCTTCGCCGTCGCTCACGCGAAGGGATGCGAGCCTCTTATGGGTTGCCCCACTGACCGCGGTGAAGGCACCGCCTGCCAAGACGTGGGATCCGTCTGGGGACATTGCCAAAGCGCGGACGTCCCCGTTTGCGGTACCTGTCCAACGGAGGGCGCCAGTGCTCGCATCGAGGGCGGCGACACCACCGGTGAAGGCGCCACCCACATAGACGGCGTCACCTGCCGACACGACCGCACGCACCGGGCCATCGGGGACCCAGCCGATGGGTCCGACCGGAATCGGAGAAAATGCCGCAGATGCAGCAGGCGCGACCAGCAGGGTCGCGGCGACGGTGGCTGCCACACCGCCCACAACGGTGACGGCGCGAAGAATCCGCCTCATGTCCCTACCCCCTAAAGATTCCGTGGTGCGGAGTCCAGTCTTCGCACACCACGAGCCTAGAACAGCCGGTTCCGAATCCGCAGCGGTTCGTCGACATGGACCAACTGGC
>JANLWJ010000033.1:0-8333 GCA_031364455.1 Actinomycetes bacterium
GGTGGTGCTGGCGCTGCTGCGGCCGGACTGCCCGATCGTGCTCCTGGAGCCGCTCCTGCGACGGGCCACCTTCCTGGAGGAAGTGGTGGCCGACCTCGAGCTGCCGGGCGTAACCGTGGTCCGTGCCAGGGCCGAGGAATATGCCCGGCACGATCCGCGCCATGATGTGGTCGTCGCCAGAGCGGTAGCGCCGCTCGATCGCCTCGCCGGCTGGGCCATGCCGCTGCTTCGACCGAGTGGGGTGTTGCTGGCCCAGAAGGGTTCGGCCGCCGCCGCCGAGCTCGCCGCCGCCGAGTCCGTCCTCGATCGGTGGAAAGTCCGGAACCGGGAAGTCCTGGTGTCCGAAGATAGCGGTAGCGTGACGCATATCGTCCGGATAGCCCGACCGCCGGACTCCCTAGCGGAGGATGCATGATCGAGGACCCGCCAGTTCCGACCGAGATGGTCTACCCGTTGACCCCTGCCGAGTCGGTTGTTTCACGTGAAACCGAACTCGTTCCGGAGGATGAGACTCCGATTGCTGCCGCCGCAGCAACTGCCGCCCGGATTCGGGGTGGAAGGACCGAGACCTGGCCGCGTCCGGAGTCGACGAGGGTTCTCACCGTGGCCAACCAGAAGGGTGGAGTCGGGAAGACCACGACCACGGTCAACATCGCCGCTGCTCTTGCCTTGCACGGGGTGCGTGTCCTCGTCATCGACCTCGACCCCCAGGGAAACGCCTCGACCGCGCTGGCTGTCCCCCACCACGCGGGGGAGCCGAGCGTCTACGAGGTACTGATCGACGGCCAACCGTTGGCATCGGCGCTACATGAGGTTGCGGCGGTGCCAGGGCTCTTCTGTGTGCCGGCCACCATCGACCTGGCCGGCGCCGAGATCGAGCTGGTCTCCCTCGTGGCCAGGGAGAGCCGCCTTCAGCGTGCCCTGACGGTTCTGCTCCAGGAGTCGGCGGAGGCAGGTCGCCCCTTCGACTTCGTCTTCATCGACTGCCCGCCGTCGCTGGGACTGCTCACCATCAACGCTTTCGTGGCGGCCAGCGAGGTGCTGATCCCGATCCAGTGCGAGTACTACGCCCTGGAGGGTCTGGGGCAGCTGATCCGCAACGTTGAGCTCATCCAGTCGCACCTCAACCCGGACTTAGCGGTGTCGACGATCCTGCTCACGATGTACGACGGCCGAACCCGGCTCGCGGCCCAGGTCGCCGACGAGGTCCGTGAGCATTTTCGTGACCTGGTGCTGGCAACGGCGATTCCGCGCTCGGTACGCGTGTCGGAGGCGCCAAGCTACAGCCAGACCGTCTTGACTTACGATCCTGGCAGCAGTGGAGCTCTCTCGTACCTCGAGGCGGCTCGTGAGATGGCCCACCGGGCCGCAACCTCAGAAGGCGGTGCCACGACATGACCGACAAGAAGCGTGGTCTCGGACGCGGTCTTGGTGCATTGATTCCCAGCGCTCCCGGCACCCGAACATCGGTTGGCCCTTCGGCAAGCGGGTCCCAGGTGGTTGCCGATGCGCTGCTCACGCCGTCGACGCCGGCCTCGGCGGGGATCGAAGTAGTCCACACCCCAGACGATGCGGCAGCGGGCCTGGCGCACTACGCGGAGATCCCGGTCGGTCACATCGGCCCTAATCCGCGTCAGCCTCGCCAGGTCTTCGATGAGGACTCGCTCGGCGAGCTGGTCTTCTCACTGCGCGAGGTGGGCCTGCTCCAGCCCATCGTGGTCCGCCCCGTTGGCGGCGAACGCTATGAGCTGGTCGCCGGTGAGCGACGCTGGCGGGCTGCGCGGCAGGCGGGCTTCACCACGATCCCGGCCATCGTCCGTGACACCGCCGACGATGCGCTCCTCCGCGACGCCCTGCTGGAGAATCTCCACCGTTCCCAGCTCAACCCGCTCGAGGAGGCTGCTGCCTACGGCCAGCTGCTGAGCGACTTCGGGTGTACCCAGGAAGAGCTGGCAGCCCGGATCGGGCGCTCCCGCCCTCAGGTATCGAACACCCTGCGGCTGCTCCGGCTCCCGGCCGGTGTTCAGCGCCGCGTTGCTGCCGGCATCCTCTCAGCTGGGCACGCGCGCGCCTTGCTCGCGCTGGAGTCACCAGCTGACCAGGAGCGGCTCGCCGGGCGCATCGTCGCCGAGGGTCTGTCGGTCCGGACGGTCGAAGAGCTGGTTGCGGTCGGCGAGACTGGTAAGGACAAAACCATCCGAACTAGGGTAAAAACCCCTAAAAGCCCCGCGCTTGCCGATCTCGCGTCAGCCCTGTCGGACGAGCTGGAGACCCGGGTGACCGTCGATCTCGGTCGATCCAAGGGCAAGATCACCATCACCTTTGCCTCGGTCGACGACCTTGAGCGCATCGTCGACGTCATCGCCCCTCAGGCGTCCCAGGCGCTGCGTGGTGACAGGTGAAGGTCCGCACGCTGGCTGCGGTGGGCGTTGGGTTTGGGCTGGGTGCCTTGGCGGCCTTCGCACTGTCATTGCTGCGTCGCCCGAAGCCGATCGACTCCACCGGCTACCAGCCGCCGACGCCGGCCGGTGGCCTCGGCGCCCGATAGCAAGGGCGACGGTCCATGGTGGCGTCGAGCCGGACCAGGTGGCTGGCACCGGGCCGGGTCACCCTCATTGGGGACCACACCGACTACACCGGCGGCTTCGTGCTGCCGTTCGCGATTGAGCTGGCGACCACGGTCGCGGTCAGCCTCGATCGAACCGGACTTCTCCGCGCTGAGTCGACTCGGTATGCGGGCACTGTCCACCATCGCCCGCTCGCCGACCTCGCAACTCCCCAGGGCGGCTGGGCTGCCTACGTCGAAGGTGCCGTCCACCTCTTGCGCGAACAGGGCGTCGCGATCGACGGCGTCACCGTGACTGTCGACGGCGACCTCCCTCCGGGTGCCGGGCTCTCCGCCTCGGCCGCACTTGTGTGCGCCACCCTGTGTGTACTGCTGGAGGCGACCGGTCACGAGGTCGATCGCCTGCGCGTCGCTCGGTGGGCCCAACGCGTTGAGAACGAGTACATCGGCGCACCCGTCGGCTTCATGGATCCTGCGGCCGTGATGGTTGCGGAAGCCGGTCACGCGTTGCTGATCGACTGCCGGTCCCAAGAGATGACGGCGGTGCCACTCGATCTGGAGGTCAACGATCTGGAGCTCCTCGTTGTGGATACAGGTGAACGCCACCGGACCGGCGGTGCCACCTACCGCGAGCGCGTTTCACAGTGCCGCGCAGCCGCTGACCTGCTCGGTGTCGCAACTTTGCGCGAGGTGCGCGACCAGTCGACCGTCGAGCTGATCGACGACCCGATCCTTCGGTCGCGTGCGCGTCATGTGGTCAGCGAGAACGTGCGGGTGCTGGAGGTCGTCAAGCTGCTTCGGGCCGGACGGCTACCCGAGGTGGGGCCGCACCTGGTCGCGTCCCACACCTCGCTGCGGGACGACTACGGAGTAAGCACTCCGGCGCTCGACCTTGTTGTCGACAGTGCGTTGGATCTTGGTGCGCTTGGAGCTCGACTCACCGGAGCCGGACTGGGCGGGTGTGTTGTTGCTCTCGCCCCGCGAACCGCGGCTGCACGCATCACGGGGGGAGTGCAGAAAGCCTTAGCAGACAGGGGCTCTCCGGTATCGGACATCAGAGTCGTACACGCCTCAGGCGGAGCGCGCCGAGCGCCGGTGGATACCGACGTCAGCTGACCGGGGTCGGTAGGCGCACGACGTTTGGTCGCAGGTCGGTCGTCGGCTGATAGAGCTGCTGCAGAGCAACGAGGACGGCACCGGCGATGGTGTCGCGGAGGGCTGGGTCAGCCAGCCGAGCTGCATCCCCGGGGTGCGTCAGATACCCGACGTCGATCCGTACGGCAGGCATCCGGGTTCGTTGCAGGATGTCCCAGGTCTTGGCGTCGCTGCGGCCATCGAGCAAGTCGGTGCGAGTCACGATCTCGCGTTGCACAAGGTCGGCGAAGGCCTCACCGATCACTGAGCGCGTCGCAGCCGACCCGCTGCTTCCGTAGTAGAAGGTGGCAACGCCTTGGGCGTGTGGGCTGTCGTGGCCATCGGTGTGCAGTGAGATGACGAGGTCGGCATCGACCTCGTTGGCGAAAGCAGCTCGCTCGGCTTCGGTAGGCGTCGGTGTGTCGGGGTTGGTACCGCGGGTTAAGAACGCCATGACGCCAACCGCACCGAGGCGTCCTTCGATGCGGGAAGCGAGATCGGCGACGACGTTGGCCTCGGACAGACCGTTGGAGCAGACGCCAGGGTCGGGGCCACCGTGACCGGGGTCGATGACGATGACCTTGCCGGCGAGCCCAGGACCGCGCCGGTGCAGCCGTTCGGCTTCCCGGATGCGGTGTGGCTCGCCGCCGACGACGGTGCGCGCCAGTTGGTCGAACGAGCGGAACGTCACCGGTCCGCAGAGACCATCGGCCGGAATCCCGAGGTTGCGCTGCAGCTCTTTGAGACCGCGTTCGGTGTCGGGTCCGAAAATCCCGTCGATCCGACCTGGGTCGAACCCGAGGTCGTGAAGTCGGTTCTGCAAGGCAGCGACGTCATCGCCGTGCTGCATGTGACGCGTGCCGTAGCGGAGCACCCGGTCACCGAGCGACCAGCGAGCACCGTCGAGTCGACGCCAGGTGGACAGACCAACGACGCCGTCGGCGATCAGACCGCGTTGCTGCTGGAAGGCGCGGACAGCTGTCTCGACCGAGGCGTCGAATGATGCGTCCCACTCGCCGCTGCTGCGCTCAGCAGGTTCGTTGCCGAGTAACCCGAGCAGCGCCAGGTGGTCGCGAATCTGGGCAACGGCAGGACCGTGGTCGCCGAGCCGGTACGACTGCTGCGTCACGGCACCTCCGGCGCGCTCGGGCCCTGGCGGGACTGTGTTTTCGCTGGGTCACATTATGGTAACCCTGCGAAGCGCAGACCCTAGCGTGCCGGTGCCCTCTTGGGCGAGCCTTCGGTGGGTCAGAGGTAGTCGGCCAGATCTGAGAGCAGTGACTGCTTGGGCTTGGCGCCGACGATAATCTTGACCACCTGGCCGCCCTGGTACACCGCCAGCGTTGGGATCGACGTGACCCCGGCCATCGCTGCCGCCTGCGGGTTCTCGTCCACATTGAGCTTGGCGATCGTCAGTTTGTCGGCGTGCTCGGCGGCGATTTCTTCCAGGATCGGCGCGACCATGCGGCACGGGCCGCACCATTCGGCCCAGTAGTCGACGAGCACGGGCTTGTCGCTCTTGATGACGTCGGCGTCGAAGCTGGCGTCAGTGACGACGATGGTGGACTGGCCCATGGGGGTCTCCTCGGTGGGGTCGAACCGGGTGGTCGGTGTGGGTGGTCAGGCGGTGGCGTCGGCCAGCGGGCGCTGGGCGTCCTCGAGTGCGGCCAGGTGGCGCTCGGCGTCGAGCGCTGCGGCGCATCCGCTACCGGCGGCGGTGATCGCCTGGCGGTAGGTGTGGTCGACGAGGTCACCGCAGGCGAAGACGCCCGGGAGGTTGGTCAGCGTGCTGCGGTTCTGCACGAGGACGTAGCCGTCGTCATCGAGGTCGACCTGGCCCTGTACCAGCTCGCTGCGCGGATCGTGGCCGATGGCGACGAAGAGGCCGGTGACGGCGATGTCGCGCTCGTCGCCGGTGTTGGTGTCGCGCAGCCGAAGTCCGGAGACCTTGTCGTCGCCGAGGACGTCGGCCACCTCGCTGTTCCAGGCGAAGGAGATCTTGTTGTTGGCGAAGGCACGGTCGGCCATGATCTTGCTCGCGCGCAACTCATGGCGGCGGTGCACGACGGTGACCGAGTCGGCGAACTTGGTGAGGAAGGTGGCCTCTTCGATGGCGGAGTCGCCACCGCCGATGACGGCGATGTTCTGTCCGCGGAAGAAGAAGCCGTCGCAGGTCGCGCACCACGAGACGCCGCGTCCGGAGAGCCGCTTCTCGTTCTCGAGGCCGAGCTCGCGATACCCCGAGCCCATCGCCAAGATGACCGACTTGGCCTGATGGGTGGCTCCTGATCCGACGGTGACTGCCTTGATGTCACCGCTGAGGTCGACCGAGACGACATCGTCACTGACGATCTCTGCGCCGAAGCGGATCGCCTGTTGACGCATCTGCTCCATGAGCTCTGGCCCCATGATGCCTTCGGCGAAGCCTGGGTAGTTCTCGACCTCGGTGGTGTTCATCAGCGCGCCACCGGCGGTCACAGAGCCCTCGAACATCAGGGGAGCCAAGTTGGCGCGGGCGGTGTAGACCGCAGCCGTGAAGCCGGCCGGTCCAGATCCGATGATGATGACGTCGCGGATCTCGCTCACCGCGGTACTCCCTTGTCTGTGAAGGTCAAGACGGACGCTTTGAGCCGCGGCCTATCTGTCTAACCGAGTCTAGGGGCGCTGACATTCCCGCTCGATCAGGGGACGGCGCGTGTCCAGGGGCGGCCAACGCTGGATCGAGACAGAAGCAATCCGAGCCGACCTGTGTCGTTCACCGTAGTGATGGCGCGGCTAGTCGACACCAAACCCGACGACGCTCAGCCGGGGATGGTGGCGATGGAGGAGAGGGTCACCCTCGGTGAGGGTGATGGGATTTGGGCCGGCGTTCCCCCCCGGGAGCTGTTGCGGCTACGCGCGCCACCCCTTTGGAAGTCGCAGCCGTCGTTGGGACATCGGAAGCGTCTTCCAGTGCGCCGCTACCTGGCGAAGGGACGGCGCGCGTCAGCGGGCGACGGTGGCGAAGAAGTAGAGCGGGTCGCCAGGACCGGAGCAGTCGGGATCGATCACCCAGACGTCAGCCAGGTTGGGCTCTGTCCCTGGCAGAACGATGATCGCGGCCGGTTCGCCCTGCCACCTGCCGATGTCGATGGCCAGCGGCTCAACACCGCTCACTTCCAGGTAGCCCTCGAGGCAGGCTTGCGCGGCAGCCGGATTGGTGGCCATCGGTGCGACGTTGCTGTCGTTGCCCGTCGGCTGCTCATCGTCGGGGACGCCTTCGGAGAACTCGCCGGTAGCCGAGGGGCTCGGCGAACCTGACTGTGAATCGAGCGTGGCCGGCGGCGTCGGGGTGAATGTCGCGCGGGCTGCGACGAGCTGGGTGACCTGGGAGCCGAGAGCCTCCTCCTGGTACTTGGTTCCGGACTGGGTCGCTGCGTACGCAGTCACCGGCAACTCAGCGGCGCTGTCGCCTCCCGCCACTGGCCCGCCGGAGTCATTTGACGTTGTCGCGGAGTCGCCGCCACCCAGGACGCTCGGAACGAAGATCGCGCCAAGAAGGGCAACGCCAGCGGCACCTGCCACAACGCCGATGCCAGGCCGACCCCACCGACGCTTCCTGGCAGCCTCGATGGGGACGACGGTGGCTGCCCCGGCTGGTGTGACCACCGGCTCAGCGGCGAGCGCCTCCGAGAGCTGCTCCCAGACGGCGTCCGGCATCGGTTCGTCGGGTAGCTCTGACATCGCGTCGGTTAAAGCAGCCAAGTCGCCACGGAGGGCCGTGCAGGTGGCGCAGTGTGCGAGATGGAGCTCAGCATGGTCGCGGGACTCGTCGTCGAGCAGCCCGAGCTCGAGGTCGGCCAGGACCTCTGGAGTCAGGTGATCGGAGTCCGGGTGCACCGGGTCGTGGTGCTGACTCATGGCTGGTCTCCGTTGCGACGGGGGTCGGGCTCTTTTGGTGGGTGTGCCGGGGGCTGTTTGCTGTGGTCACCCGACAGTGGGACGTCGCCTGGGTCTGGTCGGTTCCGCAGATGAGTGAGGAGGGGCACCAGCTTGGCCCGCCCGCGCGAGCACCTGCTCTTCACCGTCCCGGTCGGAATCCCGAGCAGCTCGGCGGTCTCATCGACCGAGTAGCCCTCGACGTCGACCAGGACAACGGCCGCCCGCTGGTCGTCGGGGAGGGTACGGAGCGCGCGGTTGATCTCCCACGCGAGCTCACGGCGTCCGAGCGGGTCGCTCGGCTCGATGGGGTGGGCGCTGTCGTGCTCGGGGAGCGGCACGGTTGGCCTCGCCTTGGCCCGGCGGAGGCGGTCGAGGCAGGCGTTGACAACGATGCGGTGCAGCCAGGTGGTGACCTGGGCGTCGCCGCGGAACGTCGCCGCGGAGCGATGCGCCTTCAGCAGCGCGTCCTGGAGCGCGTCAGCGGCATCCTCGGGATCGCCAGTGGTGCGAAGGGCCACAGCCCAGAGCCGGTCACGATGCCGACGAACCAGCGTCGCAAACGCTATGGGGTCGCCAGCGACATGCGCCGCTAGCAGCTCGGCGTCCGGTCGCAGGTCTTCCACAGTCACGGGGGAAGCGTATTCACCCGCCATGGTGACGTGTGGGTGCCGTGCCGCACCGTGGCCGCACCGTGGCCGCGCGGAGGGCTGGC
>JANLWJ010000101.1:0-1685 GCA_031364455.1 Actinomycetes bacterium
GTCTGACACTGGGTCGTGACGGCGGCGAAGGCTGATCACGCCCATCGGGGTCTGCTGCGCGTCCAAGAACTCCAGCCGAGCCGCCACGTGTCACCTCTTCTGTGTTGAGTCGGTGTTGACCGAGCGCTCGGGCACGCCCACATCCTCGCAGACGCCGCGCTCTGCCCCGATCGTTGCGACTGACCTGCGCCGCCTCACCCTGGCGGCACCAGTGTTCGGGTGCCGTCGGGTTCGATGACGACCCGCCACTGCTTCAGGTGGACCATTCGGTGGTGGCGACGGCACAGGAGCACGGTGTTCTGCAGCGAGGTGTCGCCGCCGTGTTCCCAGAAGATGATGTGGTGCACGTCGCAATGCTCAGGTGGGCGGTGGCACCCCGGACCCACACAGGATCGGTCACGGGCAGCGACCGCTCGACGGAGCGCCGGCGGGATGGTCCGGGTAGCCCGTCCGACGTCGAGGACCTGAGAGGCACCATCGGTGACGATCCGCGACACCGTCGAATCGCATCCGATCAGCTGGGACTCGGTCGCAGTGATCGGCCCCACCCACGCCAGCTGCGCGGGCTCGACCCCGGACACATGCGCGTCACCAGCCTCGTTCAGACCTCGCTGGGACGCCAGGGTGGCGTGGTCGACGATCACCGACAGGTGTGGGCGGACCCCACCGACCGTTGCCTGGCTGGTGTCCTGGAGCCACTCCTGACAGATTTCGGCCAACGCGTCAGCGCGACGCTGCGACCAAGTACGGACTTCATCTCGGATCGCACCCCCAGTGGCATCGGCTGCACCGGTCGGGGGTGCGCTCGGACTCTCGCCGTGACCGTGTCCGTCACCGGCGCCATCGCCGATGGTCGGGCGGAGCTTGGCGTCCAGCGCGGTCATCAGCAGCGCGCCGGTCACCGGGTCGAGCAAGCCATTGACCGACACCATCCCGTCCATCGTCTCGGCCACCGACAACCCACGTCGGTCGAGCTTGCGGATCGCCGCCTCATCGGCGCGGTCACGGTCAAAGCAGTACACCAACCGGTCGCCGGCCCGGCGCAGCTGTCCTGGATCCAACGACTCGGCGTGCTCGACCAGAGCGATCTCAGCCTCGGCACGACGCTCGACCGGCACCAGGCGAAGGGTCTGCTCGATCACCTGCGCGTGCCGCCACGACACGGTGCCTGATCGCACCGCCGCCCCGGTGGTCGCCCGTGAGTCAGTGATCGCGAAGGCAACCTTCGCCCGCGCCGTCGCCTCCCCCGGCGCCAGATTGCACCGGTGTCGCATCCACGACGCCAGTGTGGGATGACCGGTCTCAGCCAGCTCACCCGACTCAGAGAAGTCAGCCGTCGCCGCCAACCACAGACCCTCCAGCTGGTCGATCACCCGGCGCATCGCCATCAGCTGCTCACCAGTCGGCAGATCGCCAGCCTCAGCGACAAAGCGGGAGAAGACCTGCTGGGCCTCAGGCACCACGAACGCCCCAGGCGGGAACGGGTTCCGGTTTGGGCTCAGGCTCGGCTGCCCCGGCACCGCCCACCCGTCGGTGTTGTCGCGACCCATCGGGGCACCTCCTCAGACAGAGCACGGACAAGGACCAAAGACGTCACAGTGGGGTCACCTGAACCGAATGCAGCCAAAAGGAGGGGACTCACCCTCCCGCATCTTCGACTGCCGCTCACCAGCCCGACGCCGGGG
>JANLWJ010000111.1:0-8644 GCA_031364455.1 Actinomycetes bacterium
CGCGCGGCGAGGTCTGGTGGTGCGAGATGGCCGAGGTTGGACGACGCCCAGTGGTCGTCCTGTCCCGTGACGCAGTGATCCCTCGGCATCGGCGAGCACTCGTTGCGCCGTGCACCACAACTCTGCGCGGGCTCGCCAGCGAAGTTCTCCTCGAACCCGACGACGATCCCGTGCCGCTGCGATCGGCGGTGAACCTCGACTCCATCGAAAGCGTCTCCATCGCGGTCCTTGTCCAAAGAATCGGTCGACTAGCCGACACGCGGATGCGAGAGATCTGCACTGCTCTTGCAATCGCCGTCGACTGCACCTAGCTGCGCAATACGCCAGCGCGCGGTGTCGAGCGCCCGCCCCGCTTCTTAGCTCAGGATGAGTGGTCACACCTAGCCTGGCTCGGACGTCGATCGGTCTCACCGAGTCGACGTCTTTCTACGTTCGCATGCGTACGCGCAGGAGCGCCCCTGTTGACGGCCCCAACACCCAGCCGACGACCGGGCACAGCCGTCGCGAGTTGCAAAAGCTCGGGTTGGCCTCGCTGGCATGTGGACCGGACCGTTCCGTCGGCCGATAACGACTCGGTGATCGCCGAAGTCAGCGACGACCTCAACCGACCCACCGAGAGCTTCGACGTAGGCCTTGATCGCGGGCCGCAGTTCGACGCCTTCTTCACGGGCACGGCGCAGCCGAGTGACTGGAGCGCCGAGAGCGCGCAATCACGCGTACGCCGGCTCGCTGCACGACCGCCGCCGACACAGGCGTAGGTCGAGTGGCTGCTACACGCGGTCGTCCAGCGAGTCCTCCCGAGGGGGTCGGAGTTCTGAAAGCAAGCTCTTGACATTTGTAGTGCTGATCAGCATGCTGATCAGATGAGTCCGCTACCGGCCAGCAACCGTGGGCACCCCGAGCACTTCGACGTCCGCAGGTTTGGACAGGAGCTCAGAGACCGCCGCGAAGCGCTCGGTTACTCGACCCGTCAGATGGCTCGAATCGCCGGAGTCTCCCAGGCATATGTCGTTGCACTGGAGGGCTCGAAGTCGTCACGCGATTCCTCTGGCCCCTGTCCGACTGTCGAGGTGCTCGTCGGCTTCGCCGCTGCGCTTCTCCTTCCCGCTTCCGAGCTCCTCCGGTCGTCTCTGCGCCGTAGCGGGCCTCACGTACTCCTCGTCACTGAGGGTGCGGGCACCGACGAGCTCGAGGCCGCGATCTCCCAAGTCAAGGGTGTCGGCATGTGGATCACGGCTGGAGAACAAAAAGGTTTCGGCGGGCGATGGCCGCACATCGACCTGCACTCCAGCGATGAGCCGGGGTACGCACTGGACACCATTGCCGTCGAGCTGCGTCGAGGACTGTCGGACTTGTCCGCGCAGGCCAAAGGCCGACGCGTCGGCCTAGCCTTCTCCGAGCCGGATTCAGTGCTGCTGGGATCCACCGACGAGGTGCTTGAGGTCGAACACCACTGGAAGGCGATGGTGAGCCGATCGCTCTGGGCGGTCGACGCCGAACCGACAGCGACCGTGTGCGTGTACGAGCTCGAAGTCGTCCGACGCATGCCGGACCCATTGGAAGCGAGCCTGGACCTCATCCGGAGCCACGACTCCGTGTGGACCCTCAACGGCGAGAAAACGTCGCGCGGGCGCCGGGCAGCGATGCGGCTGCTTCAAGGCGTACGACCACCAGGCAGACGGGCAGACGAATGGCGCCTTGCCTGTACCCAGCACCTCGACCGCCTCACCGCGGCGTGATCGGAAAGGACCGAACCCGTGACCACCTGCATCCACTCTGACACCAAAGACCCAGTGTCCATCAGCTCTCGTCGCTTTGAACAGTCCCCGTACCACGGCCTCTACGCCAACGATGAGACGGTGCTCGGCGTGTACGCCGGGCGCTTCTACCCCGTGGACAACGGTGAAGACCTGTCGAGTACCTACTGGAAGCTACGACGCGAGGCCGTTCTCTACGACGTGCCCGAGAAGCCTTGGCAGATCGAGGGCCCCGACGCCCTTCCCTTCCTGGAGCGGGTCTTCTCCCGACGCATCAGCGACCTCAAGGTGGGGCGTGGTCGTTACGCCATCGCGTGCACAGAATCCGGTGGCACCTTCATGGACGGTGTCCTCTTCCGGCTGGGAGACAACCGGTACTGGTACGTACAGCCAGAAGGTGAGCTGCAGTCTTGGCTCACCGCACACAGCGCCGGCTTCGATGTAAAGGTCTCGGACCCACAGTCACGAGTCCTGCAGATTCAGGGTCCCCGTTCGATGGAGATCATGTCCGATGCCACCGCCGGCGCGATTGATCCCTCCATGAAGTACTTCCACGCTGGACACTTCGACGTGGGAGGTCAGACCGTCTATGTGTCGCGCACCGGGTGGACCGGCGAAGTGGGCTACGAGATCTACTCCAACCCCGACACCGATCATCCCCGTCTGTGGCGCGACGTCGTGTCTGCGGGCAAGGGCCACGGAATGGTCTTCGGCAGTACCAAGTCCATGAGCGTACGGCGCATTGAAGCAGGGATCCTCGACAACCTCACCGACTTCGACACCTCCATGACCCCGTACCAGGCGGGCCTTGGTGGCTTCGTCGACCTGGACAAGGAAGGCTTCATCGGACGTGAGGCCCTGATCACCGCCGACCGTCGTTCGACTCTCCTCGGAGTGAGATGCGCGACCGCCGTCCCGCAATATCGGGGGGATGTCCTGAACGAAGGAACCGCAATCGGCCGCATCACTGCCTCCGCGTGGTCACCGACGCTCGAGTGCGGAATCGGCTACATCAGGCTTCGCCACGCCAACGACTGGGTCGGCCGCAGGGTGACCGTTGCCACTGAGGAAGGCGGTACCGCGCCGGGCGAGGTCGTCCCCCTGCCCTTCTTCGATCAGGAGAAGCGCATTCCCAGGGGTGCCTCTTCACCGGCTGACGACATGGCGTCGAGAGCGACCTGATCCTGACCAGCAACGCCGTGGACTCCCTCGTTGCAGACCTGCTCCACAACGCTTGAGGGGCGCGACGGCTGTCGACCCCTGAAGATCTTCGACAACGGGTCACCGAAGATTCCGATCACCGCTTCCAATTGGTTGGTGGAGGTGGCGGGAATCGAACCTTGCCCAACCCTCTGGAACCTTCGGGAACCGTAGGCTCTAGGCACGTAGTCTCGGGAACCATGTGATCCCTTCGGGACACATCTGAATCCGGCGTTGACGCCGTCAACACCCAGCCGACGACCGGGCATAGCCGTCGCGAGTTGCAAAAGCTCGGGTTGGCCTCGCTGGCATGTGGACCGGACCGTTCCGTCAGCCGATAACGACTCGGTGATCGCCGAAGTCAGCGACGACCTCAACCGACCCACCGAGAGCCTCGACGTAGGCCTTGATCGTGGCTAGGCCGGCACGGTCGAGTTCGCCCCGCTCAAGCTCGGAGACCGACGGTTGCGTGACATGCATCCGGGCCGCAAGCTCAACCTGGGTCAACCCCTGCTCCTCGCGCACCTCGCGTAGGCGATACGCCCGCAACCCGGCGAGCAACCGCCCCTTGTGCTCGGCCACCTCGACCTCACGCGGAGGTCGTTCGTTGCGGACGTCCTTCCATGACCGGGACCGCTTCTCGACGGAACCCTCACTGGTGCTCATCACGCTCACCTGCCATCCATTCGTCGTAACGCTGCTCCCCCAGCGGGATGCTCGACTTGTACCAGCCTTGCCAGTTGCCCGCCTTGTCACCGGCGACCAGCAAGACCGCCCGCCGGGCGGGATCGAACACGAACAAGATCCGAATCTCACTCGAACCCGCTGAGCCGGGCCGCAACTCCTTCAGGTTGTGAATGCGCGAACCGGCAATCCGATCAACCAAGGACGCCCCAGCATCGGACCGTCCGCAGCGATCATGTCGATCCCCGCAGCCACCTGGTCATACGAGTCGTCGTCGAGGCCGAGCAACCACTCGGTCACCTCATCAAGAACCCGGACATCCCAGGACACAACCCCAAGATAGAGGCTCTGACCTCTATAGGTCAAGACCTATGTGCACGCCTAGCCGACCACCATGCTGAGTCATGTTGACGCCGTCAACGCACATTCGTGAGTGCGTCAGCCCTGCGACGACCCCGATCTGGCGCCAAATCGGCCACGAGGAGTCACCGGACACGCCGAGATCCCTACTCCCCCAAGGGAAGAGGAGGCGGGAGGGGAGTTCGACTCCGATCACCACGTTTCCGCAGGTCAGAGCCAGGATCAAGTGGAGGTGGCGGGAATCGAACCTTGCCCAACCGTTTGGAACCGTCGGGAACCGTTAGTTCCCCGCACAAAACCTCAGGAACGATCGGGTCCCGTCGGGAAACATGTGAACCAACCGTTGACGCCGTCAACACCAGATCAACCGAGGTCCACACTCCTCATTCACGCCAACCGGAGGCCGCTATCCGCCAAGCATCACGGACGGCCTCGAGCGCCTCGGCGGCGGTGACGCGCAATCGCGTTTGGTGACCGAGCGCGTGGCGCCACGCGACCTCGTCCAGTGGCTCGTCGAACACCCACCCAGCTGGGGGGTGGCCGTGCGGTCCGTTCCGGACGAATACCTGGACGGCAGCAGCGTTGATCAGGTCACGCTCGCCCAGCGCCCAGAGGTCGTAAAGGTCTCGCGGGGCATGGCGCTCGATCCACGCCGTCATCTTTGCGGCGGCGAACCCGGCCGCCGTGAGCGTCCGGAGCCTGGCGGGCGAAGCGTCCGAGTAGCGCTGCTGGATGTCGGCAACTTCCGTTGGCCACAGGAAACCTTCGCCGGTGACGAGTTGGAGCTGGATGCCCAACGTGTCGTCGACGATCAGGGTCGCCGGCTGCGATCCGGAGGTGCCGGTCAGAGACGGTCGCCAGGTGGGTCGTCCGTGGGTCCTGGCGAGGCCTTTCCGGACCGCCCTCTCGATGTCTTGAGCGACCTGAGTGCGAGGTGCGAGAGCGACGAGATCGATGTCTTCGCTGAGCCGGGCGTCGGTCAGATGTGTACGCGACAGGGCGGTGCCACCGAAAAAGACGAGCTCGTCACTAGGAACGGCTTCGGCGATGGCCGCGAGAACGTGGGAGACGAGGTGATCGCGGCGCACCTGCTCGAGGTCGACGCCAAACTGCTGGGCCACGGCCGCCCACTCCTGGTAGTGCGCCGCGCTCATCGATCAGCCGCAACTCGGTCTAGCGTGGCCCGCATCCACTGACGGTCAGCGATCCCCTCAAGGACGTCGAGTTCACACTCGGGCCACAGCGCGGCGATCGCGTCCTGGACATCGACGTCCTCAGTGCGCGGGTCGCGGCGCGCCAAGTCGAGGAGCGTCTGCTCGGGAGTTGTTGCCAGCGCCTGGCCGAGGTCGGTCTGGATGAGGACTGCGTCGAGGGTTGCGACATCGCGCATGACAAAGCGGACTGTGCTGTCGCGATCAGCGAGCCGCAGCGGCCGACGTCTAGTGGGGACAGCGACATACCCGGTACCGATCGCGCGTGGGAGGGCGCGGTGGACCCGTGCAGCGGTCAGGCCGGTAAGGACGGGGACTCGGTCCCCGTAGAGAGCTGTCGCAATGGCGGCGGTTGCACCTTCGAGGGCCGGGCGCCACCCTGTGCCGATGTGCTCAGGCGGCACCGCGCAGTAGATCCCGTGGGCAAGCCGATGAACTACGCCGCGACGCTGGAGGATGGCCAACTGCGGCCCCGGATACGCGTACAAATGTGCGAGATCGGCGGCCCGGACAGTTCGGAGCGGAGCCCGACCGACAACCCTGAGAGCATCCCGTTCGGTGTTCACTGTGCAAAGTTTAGTCCTACGAACTTAGATCTGCATAGTCAATAAGGCTCGAACACTGCAAGATCGGCCCTTCACCCGGAAAAAAGCGCCTGCGCGCGACTCTTGCAAGTACCCCCCAGACGCGGCAGGCAGAGTCGCCACCGCCTCGCTCACCGGGGCTTCGTGATTGGACATCCGCAGATCATGCCTGAGACCCCGGGCTGATGCGATCGGGCCTTCTTGTGCGGGCCGCCCTGGCAAAAGGGTCCGCCCAGGGCTCAAGTCTTCGGCGAATCACCCGGTCTTGGCCGATGACTTGCACACCTCTAAGTGAAAGTGCCTCCTACCGCAGGGTAGGAAGCGGGCCAGGAGCGCCGCGTTGACGCCGTCAACACGGTTCGGAGGGAGGCAACCAAGAAATCCACATCGGCAAACATCTCGTGCAGTGAACCGGGCAGCACCGAAAACCTTTGCCCCGCCTCAACACAGGAGGCGGGTGGCCTGCTCGACTCCTCCGGCAGCGGCCCCGCGGGCCAGGCCGTTCTCATGGTGGAGGTGGCGGGAATCGAACCTTGTTCAACCATCTGGAACCGTCGGGAACCGTTGGTTTCCCGCACAAAACCTCAGGAACGATCGGGCCCCGTCGGGAAACATGTGAACCAACCGTTGACGCCGTCAACAAACATCGATTTCCCGGACCGGGGCAGTCGACAGCGCCGCAGGCTCACTCCTCAAGCGGTGAGCTGGTGTCTCCAGTCGTCAAAGAACTTCCTGATCTGCGCCGCGGGACCGGCTTCAACTGGCACCTCGCTGTCTTGGAATCGGCGCAGAGTCCCTAGCTGCTCAGCGAGGACCGCGCGGTCGAAGCCAGCATCGAGGGTGCTCGCCCAGTTGAGGAGCTGCGCCTTCGAGTAGATCTGCAGCAGCACGAAAACGTCGGCGAAGTCGCGCACCTCGGCCCGGTCGAACAACGCCAGGAGTTTGCGTCCTGCGAGCTCCTGCGGTGCGAACGTCGGACCCAAGAAGCTCGCCGTCGCAGGTTGCATTGGTGGGGAGTCAAGCGCTATGTCGACGAGTAGGGCTTCCGGACCGTTGACCACGAGACGGGCGAACGTGGGCGTGCTCTGCCGCACCTCAACCGTCCAGCCACGCTCGTTGGCAGCGGTGGCGAACTCGTGGCGCACTAACTCCACGGAACCGGGTGTCCCGGTGAAGAAGTCGAGGTCTTGAGTCGGCCGCGCGGTCATGTGTTGGGCCAACAGTGCCGCACCACCAGCCAGCAGGAACCGCTTGGAGGTTGGCAGCGTGAAGAACAACCTCGCAACGTCGATTTGAAAGCCGGTCAGCCCGGTTGGTTCCACGTCCTCGCCGCGTCCGCCGCTCACAGCGTGCCCGCTGCCAGTTCGGTCTCGATGACGGGGTCCCACGCACTCCGAACCGCGCCAGGCAGGACAACCTCGTCCCATAGATCGACCAGCAGTGCTCCGTCGACGATCGCGCGGATGTCGCCGGCTGCACCCTCCCGAAGCACCACCTCGTACACCCGCGCCCGCTGACCGCGATCACTCAGGTCGAGCGTCCGACCCGGTGCAGACCAGTCCAGGTGAAGGGGCAGCGTCACGTGTCCCAAGGCCTGCGACACCGGAAGCCGCCACAGCCTGCTCGGCACCCACACACCGTGCCCCCATGACGTCGGCTGGTAGCTGAACTTCACATCCGGTACAGCCTCCAAGTCGTGACCGGTCGCGTGCAGCAACCGCCGCGCGGTCTCCAACGTCGGCGACTTACGACCACGCTCATAAGCAGACAGCGTGGGACGCGACGTGCGCGCTCGTCGAGCGACCTCACTCTGAGTCAGCCCGGCATCGCGCCGGGCACGCCGAAACAACTCATCGGAACCCATCCGGACTCCCACATCGTTAGGTATCTACTTGGATACCCTACCGATAGACCGTGCTCCTTGGGAAGCGAGAATCGCGTTTGGCTCCCGGCTTGGAGACAGCCGGCGCGGCGTAGGACACCCACTCCACACACACGCCGACGGGAACGAGGCTCCGTGACCGCACCCAAATCGTTGGTCGGATGCACCCGGTGTTGGGCGATGTTTTGCACACCTCTAAGTGCATGCACCTACCGCAGGGCTGGGCAGAGGACCAGAATCGCCTCTGTTGACGCCGTCAACAGGGTCGGAAGGGAGGCAACCAAGAAATCCACATCGGCAATCATCTAGTGCAGGTGAGCCTGGCAGCACCTAAAACCCTTGCCCCGCTTCAAAACAGGAGGCGGTTGGCGTACTCGACTCCTCCGGCCGCGGCCCCGCGGGCCAGGCCGTTCTCAAGTGGAGGTGGCGGGAATCGAACCCGCGTCCTTTGTCGTCCATACAGGGCTTCTCCGGGTGCAGCCTGCTGTGATTTTCTCGGCCCCGACAGTCCCACAGGCAAGCTGTCGACGGGCCCAGTCACTGTTTGATGTTCCCGCGAGCCCCGTGACCGGGCCCTTGGGTTGAGCTTCCTAGTTGACGCCAGACACCGGATCGGAAGCACTTCCGGGCTGACGGATCTTCAGCTTCGCTTAGGCAGCGAGAGTGAGATCAGTGCGCGATGTATTGGCACTTATTGGTTTCCAAGGAATGGTTAACGAGATCGTCCAAGGCATCCTCGACCCGCTTCCCCTGGACAGTACGTCCAAAGTCGAAACCTTTCACCCCCTGTGCAGTTGTCCCACCATTCTACGGGCTCAACCACACCAGGTCACCTTCGATTCCGGCGGGTCAACCGGTTCACTGCTCAAGAAACTCTGCGAGGCTTCCCAGATTAGCGCGCACCGTCCGAGCAAGAGCGCTGGTCACGAGGGGGTCGGACATCTTCCCGAAGACCCCAGCTAGGCC
>JANLWJ010000165.1:0-2722 GCA_031364455.1 Actinomycetes bacterium
CCGTTGGGCCCCAGGAAGCCGTGAACTCCACCCTCCTCGACTATCAGGTCGAGGCCGTCGAGAGCCGCCTTCGGGGGCTTGCCGCGGCGCCGATACGTCTTGCGGACACCGCGAGCTTCGATGACGGGCACCCCCCATGCCTACCGCACCGGGCGGCGGATGTGTCGCAGGTTCGCAAACCTGTGGCGTTCGTGAGACCAAACGCCGACCCCGTAGGCTCGACGCCGTGACCGATCGCGATGCGCTGCTGACCCAGATCAAGGACAAGGCCGTGGTGCACGGCCGCGTCGTCCTCTCCTCGGGCAAGGAGGCCGACTACTACGTCGACCTTCGCCGGGTGACCCTCGACGGTGAGGCGTCCCCGCTCGTCGGATCGGTGCTGCTCGACCTCACATCCGACCTCGACTACGACGCCGTCGGCGGGTTGACGCTGGGAGCTGACCCCGTTGCCTCGGCGATGCTGCACGCGGCTGCTGCTCGCGGTCAGCAGCTGGACTCCTTTGTGGTCCGCAAATCGGAGAAACAGCACGGCTTGCAGCGCCGTATTGAAGGCCCTGACGTGGCCGGACGTCGCGTGCTGGCTGTCGAGGACACGTCTACCACCGGTGGTTCGGTGATGACAGCCGTTGACGCTCTTCGTGAGGCTGGCGCCGAGGTGGTGGCCGTCGTGGTGATCGTCGACCGCGGCGCTCGGGGCGCCATTGAGGCGGCTGGCTTGCCGTACCTGACCGCGTACGAGCTATCGGATCTGGGCCTGGAGTAGCCCGAACGGTGCTCGCCCGGTGCCCCGGGCGGGACTACCATCGCTGGCGACGGGGTTGTCGACGCTGTTCCTCAAGCTGGGAGCGTTCACTGTGTGGATCTGGATCGTGCTCGGCGTACTCGGGGTGCTGATCGGCATCTGGGTGGTGGTGACGTACAACGGCTTCGTCAAGCTGCGCAACATCGTCGAAGAGTCGTGGAAGCAGATCGACGTCGAGCTGCACCGGCGCTACGACCTGATCCCGAACCTGGTCGAAACCGTGAAGGGTTATGCGGCCCACGAGCGGCAGACCTTCGAGAACGTAACGGCTGCGCGGGCCGCAGCTGTGACGCCCGGTTCGACACCGGGTGCTCAGGCGGCGCAGGAGAACATGCTGACGGCGGCCCTTCGGCAGCTGTTGGCGGTGGCTGAGGCGTATCCCGACCTCAAGGCGAACCAGAACTTCCTCGAGCTGCAGACCTCGTTGACCGAGACCGAGGACCGGATTGCCGCAGGACGCCGTTTCTACAACGCCAATGTGCGGACCTTCAACACCAAGGTGGAGTCCTTCCCGCCGAACCTGGTCGCCCGCATGTTCAACTTCCTCAAGCAGGAGTACTTCGAGGCTGAAGATCCGACCATACGGGCTGCGCCAGAGGTGCAGTTCTAGGACGCTGCACATGTGAGCGTTCGGTACATCTGCGTGCCTGAATATGGCGCTGTGGTGTACCTAACGCTCACATAGCCTCCCTAGGTGGAGGCCGGCCGGTGATCGGGCTACGCGCTCCCTTGGCCGCTCTGTCCGGCGTCCGGGAATCCGCCGGCCCGCTTGTGGCGGACGTACTCGACGAACACGGGGATCACCGACACCAGGACCACGCCGATGAGGATCGCTTCGATGTTGTTAGCCACGAATTCAACGCTGCCAAGGAAGTAGCCGAGCAACGTGACGCCCGTCGCCCACAGGATCCCGCCGATGGTGCTGTAGATGATGTAGGTGCGGTAGTCCATGCGTCCGACGCCGGCCATGACGGTGATGAACGTGCGGACGATCGGGATGAACCGCGCCAAGATTATGGCGCGGGGGCCGTAGTGGTCGAAGAAGTGCTGCGTGCGGTCGACGTACTCCTGCCGGAACAGTTTGGAGTCTGGCTTGCTGAAGATCGTCGGCCCCGCCTTACGTCCAATCCAGTACCCGACGATGTTTCCGGTGACTGCTGCGACGGTGAAGAGGAAGCAGACGACGGCGATGTTGGTGTCGATGAAGCCGCTGGCCACCAACAGTCCGGCAACGAAGAGCAGCGAGTCGCCGGGAAGGAAGAAGCCGATGAGTAGTCCGCACTCGGCGAAGATGATGGCCGTGATCCCCCAGAGTGCCCAGGGGCCAAGTGACTCGATAAGGCTCTGTGGGTCGAGCCACTCCGGGCCGAGCATTCGGCTGGCGAGCAGTTCGGGGAAGAGGCGCACGACTCAAGAGAGTAACGGCCGCCGTAGGCTTCGCTGACATGGACGTCGTCGGGGTAGGGCCGTATCCGGAGCCATGGCCGGACGACCCCTGGCTCGACCCCAAGCTGTTGGCAGACGGAGATCGGCGCAACGTCGTCGACCGCTACCGCTACTGGCGGCGCGACGCGATCATCGCTGACTTGGACACCCACCGCCACGCGTTCCACGTCGCCATCGAGAACTGGGAGCACGACTTCAACATCGGCAGCGTGGTGAGGACAGCGAATGCCTTCCTCGCCGCTGAGGTGCACATCGTCGGAAAGCGACGGTGGAACCGTCGAGGGGCAATGGTGACCGATCGCTACCAGCACGTGCGGCACCATGAGGACGTCGACGCCCTGGTGGACTGGGCAGTTGAGGCGCGGCTGCCGCTGGTCGGCGTCGACAACCTCCCCGGTGCCGTGCCCCTGGAGGCCTACGAGCTGCCACGGGAGTGCGTCATGGTGTTCGGCCAGGAAGGGCCTGGCCTCTCTG
>JANLWJ010000239.1:0-3130 GCA_031364455.1 Actinomycetes bacterium
GAGCAGCGTCTGCGCGGCCTCGCGGGTCGGCGGCTCGCCTGGACGCAGCTTGCGGTAGATGTCGAGCAGCGCTTCGTCCTGCGTCGTGGTGTTGTCCTTGTCGAGCGTCAGGTTGATCGACTCGTACATGCCGAGCTCTTCACGGATCTTGGCGTCGTCCCAGCCAAGGGCCTTGAGCAGGACGGTCACGTTCTGCTTGCGCTTACGGTCAACGCGAACCGAGACGATGTCTTTCTTGTCGACCTCGAACTCGAGCCACGCACCACGAGATGGGATGATCTTGGCGGTGTAGATGTCCTTGTCGGACGCCTTGTCCACCGAGCGCTCGAAGTAGACGCCAGGGGAACGCACCAACTGCGACACAACAACACGCTCGGTGCCGTTGATGACGAAGGTCCCCTTGTTGGTCATCAACGGGAAGTCGCCCATGAAGACTGTCTGGGACTTGATCTCGCCGGTCTCGTTGTTCATGAACTCGGCGGTGACGAAGAGGGGCGCCGAGTAGGTGAAGTCGCGGTCTTTGCATTCGTCGACGGAGTTCTTCGGCGGCTCGAACCGGTGATCGCGGAAGCTGAGCGACATCGTGCCCTGGAAGTCCTCGATCGGGCTGATCTCCTCGAAAATCTCCTCGAGCCCTGACTTGTCGGGGATCGGCTTGCTGGAGGCGGCTGCCTCTTTGACCCTCGCCCGCCAGACGTCGTTGCCGAGCAGCCAGTCAAAGCTCTTGACCTGGAGGTCGAGCAGATCTGGTACCGGCAATGACTCAGCGATCTTGGCGAAGCTCAGCCGCGGCGTCACGGGCGCTGGGGTGTTGACAGAGCTACTGGCGTTACGCGAGGGGGCCAAGAGGCGTCCTTCCGGGCTCGACTTACCGCGCGCAGCCGGTCGGACCCCCAGGTCCGCGGGGCCCAGCAGAGCCGATCCGAAAGCCATCCACACGGGCGGGCCGAGTGCAAGCAAAAAGCAGGCACAGTGCACGCGCGCTTAGGAAGCACGGAGAGGACATGCTGAGAGAGGGGTCAGGGCAGCGCAAAGCGACAGCGTAGCGGCATGCGGCCGCGGCTGTCCAGTCGCGCCTCCTTCAGCCGAACCCTTGCGGGGCCGACCTGGGTCGAACGCCCCGAACTGCTGTCCCCCTACGGAGGCCAGACTGCCCGGGTGCGCAACGAGCACTGGCCACGACTATGAGGGCAAAAGCCCAGGCGCGTCAAGCACATCTGCCCGGTTGTGACCGGATTGCCGATGGCGCGAGCGGGTCCGTCGTCGGCCCCCGGCGAGACGCCGGTCTCTCCGAAACTGCGAACGGCCCGCCCCATCAAGGGGCGGGCCGTTCGCAGGTAGCGCGTTGTGTTACTTCAGGGTCACCGTGGCGCCGGCGCCCTCAAGGGCCGCCTTGGCCTTCTCGGCAGCGTCCTTGGCAACCTTTTCCAGGACGGGCTTCGGGGTGCTCTCCACGAGGTCCTTGGCCTCCTTGAGACCGAGGCTTGTGAGGGCACGCACCTCCTTGATGACCTGGATCTTCTTGTCACCAGCAGCCTCGAGGACGACATCGAACTCGTCCTGTACCGCGTCGGCTTCCCCACCGCCGGCAGCGCCACCGGCCGCAGGTGCGGCAGCGACGGCAACTGGGGCAGCGGCGGTGACCTCAAAGGTCTCCTCGAACTGCTTAACGAACTCGCTCAACTCGATCAGCGTCATTTCCTTAAACGCATCGAGCAGTTCATCGGTGCTCATCTTCGCCATGATCGGCGTCCTTCCATGTCGTCGGCCCGGGAGGGCTCTGTGTGTGAAGTGGGTTCCTACCGGGCGGTCAGCCCTCGGGGGTCGTCTCCTCGGTCTCAGCAGCAGTGGTTGGTGCCTCTGCTACCGGTGCCTCGTCGACTGGTGCCTCGGTCTCAGCAGCAGTGGCGGCCTCCGCTTCCGCGGGAGCCTCCTCAGCCGCTGGGGCCGGAGCTGCGGCGGGAGCCGGGGTTCCGGCGCCGCCAGCGAGGACCGACGGGTCCTGCTGTGCCTTCTCTTGCAGTGCGCCCAGGACGCGCGCTGTCTGCGACAGCGGAGCGGCAAAGAGCGCGACGGCGCCGGACAGCGACGCCTTCATGGCACCGGCGAGCTTGGCGAGGAGGACCTCACGCGACTCAAGCGATGCCAGCTTGTTGATCTCGGCCGGGGTGAGCGACTTTCCGTCGAGCACACCGCCCTTGATCAGCAACTGGGGGTTGGCCTTGGCGAAGTCACGCAGTCCCTTGGCCGTCTCCACCGCGTCACCGGTGATGAAGGTGATGGCGGACGGACTGGCGAGCAAGTCGCTCAGCCCATCGACCCCGGCGTCCTTAGCCGCGATCTTGGTCAGCGTGTTCTTCACCACGGCGTAGGTGGCGTTCCCACCGAGAGCGGTCCGCAGCTCTTTGAGCTGCTTCACGGTCAAGCCGCGGTACTCGGTGAGCACGGCGCCGGAGGAGTCACGGAATTTGTCCGCGATCTCTGCAACGGCAGCTGCTTTGTCAGCCCGCGCCATGGTTCTCCTTACGTGGTCGGATCGCCAGATCCGGGCCCGGAAAACGACGAACGCCCCGGCGCAGGCGCACGGGGCGTGACCTGACGCGCGTGGCGTCTGGGCAGGACTCTCGCTCACCTAGGCGGGCCGCCCGCACCTACGGGCCTTCGACCCGGGGGACGAGCCCTCAGGTAACCAGCGGTCTTTGGTGAGGCCAGCGTACGGGGCCGGTCCTCACCTGGTCAAAACGGGGTGAGACCTCAGGCGTTGTCGTCAGTGGTGACGTTGCGCGTCCGGTTCGGGTCGACCAAGATCCCGGGGCCCATCGTCGTCGAGACCGCGATCTTCCTGATGTAGCGGCCCTTGGCGCTGGCGGGCTTGAGACGAAGAACTTCCTCGAGAACTGCGGCGTAGTTCTCCACAAGCTGCTCTTCGCTGAACGAGGTCTTGCCGATGATCATGTGCAGGTTGGAGTGCCGGTCGACCCGGAACTCGATCTTGCCGCCCTTGATGTCTTCGACGGCCTTGGCGACATCCATCGTGACGGTGCCGGTCTTCGGGTTCGGCATCAGTCCGCGCGGACCAAGCACCTTGCCCAGGCGGCCGACCTGGCCCATGAGGTCAGGGGTCGCGACG
>JANLWJ010000246.1:0-3856 GCA_031364455.1 Actinomycetes bacterium
CGCCCCGCTGCGCAATCCCGGCAAGGCGATTTTGCAACGCCCGCCGCCGGCACCGATTCCGGTGCAGACCTTGCGCGACGACGGGCAAGTCCTGCAGGACAGCCTCTCCGACCGGATGCCGATGGAAATCGGGCTGGAGACTGGCGAGGAACTGGTGTTCCTGCGAAACGGCCTTTCGAACCAGATCCTGAAGAAACTGCGTCGCGGTTACTGGGCCACACAGGACCACCTCGATCTGCATGGCCTGCGCACTGAGGAAGCGCGGGCGCTGCTGGTGGGCTTTCTCAACGACGCGCTCAAACACGGGCTGCGCTGTGTGCGCATCGTGCACGGCAAGGGACTCCGGTCGAGGAACGCGGAACCTGTGCTGAAAAGAAAAATCGGCAACTGGCTCGACCAACGCGACGAAGTCCTGGCTTTCGTGCAGGCACGCCCCGAAGACGGCGGCGGCGGCGCGGTGATGGTGCTGCTGAAAGCGAAGGGAAAAAGGTGAGGGGTGAGGCGCCAAGCGGCACGCCGATCCAAAAAAATGGGAAAACAAAGGGAAGCGTCCCCAATGGCCTCCGCAGACCGGACCGCAGCAACGCCGCGAGATGATGCCTTAACGTAGTGCCATTGGGAAGCGTCCCCTTTAACCTTCTTGGGAAGCGTCCCCTTTAACCTTCTTTAACCGTCTAAAATGCCAAGCTTCTACTGCCACCCCGGCAAAGCTGGGGCGCCCTTGATAGGCTAGCAATATGAAGTGCCTTGCAGACTACGACGTGGATAGCGACCTGTGCCTTCCTGAGTCCAGAGGTCCACTGAAGATCCACGGTGCAAATGGGGAATTCGAACTGTCCCTTTCCAATGCACACCCAGACCATGCGCTGCCCGCCGCTGCCTTGGCGGCAAGGTTGGTGTTCGAAACAGAGAATTTCGACAACATCAGAGATATTGCGGGACAGAAGCTAGCCGCAGCGCTGAGTTGTCTTGCTTACGCCACCAATCGCAAGTTCGTGTTGCGCAGGTTAAAACGGGTTATTGACTGGACTCCCGGTATTGTCGAACGCGATGCCATTGTCTATGCGGAGGCGCCCGTCAACGGCAATCCTGAACCGCTGCTAGATGAAGCATTTGCTTTGACGGCAGAGCGCTTCCTTTCAATGCAGTCCGGCGATGAGCAAAAAGCAGCGATGCGCTGGTACAAGCTTGGGATTCAGGCGGAAGTCCTGGAGGAACAGTTCCAGTACTTTTGGTTTGCTCTTGAAATAGCGGCTCAATCGCTGAAAGGTACCGACAAGGTGCACAGCTTGTGTCCACACTGTCGCTCTTCGCTCTTCTGTGAGTCGTGTCAAAAGCATCCAGTACATAAGAGATACCCCGGGGAAGCGATCAAGCAGATGATTGAGCGAGTACACCCAAAAGACAGCGACGAGGTCTTCGAAGCTTTACAACTTGTTCGGCATAGTTTGATGCATGGCTCGATTCTCGACAGCGTCCAGGCCCAATTGCCATGCACCGGAGAGCAGGCCGTAGAAACGTTGGCGTATGTGTCGTGGCAAGCCATAGGATTGATGTTTTCTGAACCAGATCCGCACCCAAATGAAACAATGGCTCTTGGACAATCTGAACAGCTTATTCGAAAGACTATGGTTGCAAGTGCGCGCGTAAGGACTACTTTATTGCGTGGCGATCCCAATGATCCCCGGATCGAAGATTTTCCAACTATCGAAGTTTCCCTCACTCAAAGCCCGTACAACGCAGCGAGCAAAGATTAGCGGCGCCTTCGTTGTCCGCGTTGTTGCCGCAGCGCTCGGGAAATAGGGAAAGAGTTAAAGTCGCAAATCCTTCCGTCGCATTAACAGCTTGTCCCACTGCTCACCCGATCTTCCTGACGCCTTTGATACGGAGGTATTCGGCGAGATGAGGATTGTCGCCTCTATTCCGCAAGTACATTAGTTTCTCGTGAAGGAAATGTCAGGGTCTGTCCAGTATTACCTTTACCGTATTACCGCTACTAAGATCCGAAAAAGCACGGCACCGTCGCGACATCCAGGTTCCCGTGAAGCACTCTGCACTGTTACCAAATTAAGTAAGTAGCCCCCGGCAAAGCCGGGGGCTTTAGATTGGATGGAGTAAAAGGGCGGGAGTAAAAGGGGACGCTACCCTTTGTTTCCGGACCTGGTGAGAGAACCCTCATGGTCAGCCTCGATTTGCTCAGATGGAATGGCTGATTCAACCGCAAAGTACAGCCACTAGAATTGGCCGCGATCAACCCATCGCTGGTCCCGATCGCCTGGCCGAGCCATCCGTAGTGTATGAGCAACATAGGCGGAGACACCCATCACGCATCTCCCAAAAGCTTCTTCAGCGCACCGCGAAGCGCTGGCAGGCTGCCTTCGACCACGCCCCAAACGATTCGGTCATCGACGGTCGCGTAACCGTGGATCAGGATGTTGCGAAACGCCACGATGCGCGGCAACTCAGGAACGATCGCCGCGGTCTCGGCATCAACCTTGCGGAGTTGTGTGAGCACCTCACCGACGATCTCGAACTGGCGCTCTACAGCCGATCGCAGCAAATCATCCTCGGCATACGCGTCGAATGACTTGTCTGATACGAACTGGGCGATTCGGTCGGCGGCGTGGAGCGCATCCCAGAGATACTTGCGGGATTCAGGCCGCATAGATGCTTTCACGCGATGCCGAGAGGCCGGCGCGAAAATATGGGTTTACGACCGAACTGGCGGTAATTAGGTCCACCTGCCGATTGAAGAGGGCCTCAAGTCCTTCCTTGAAGGAGAAGTAGGCATCGGCATAGGCCGCTGGCGAAATAGGTTCGAACTCGACGAGAAAATCGAGATCGCTCGCCGCAGGATCGAAATCGCCACGCGCGGCCGAGCCAAATAGGTCGAGCCGCCGCACGCGAAATTGCTTGCAGAGATCGGCGACTTCGCCACGTTTGCCATCGATCAGCGGATGCATGGTATGTCTCGAACCAGATTATGCGGCCGGCTACACCAGCCGCTGTGGATACCTCAGGGTCAAGAGAGCCCTCATGGTCAGACTCGATTCACTCAGATGGAATGGCGGATTCAACCGCAAAGTGCGACAGCTGGTATGGCCGTGCTCAGCCTTCTTGATCGGGGCACCGCTTGATTACGCCTCGCCCCTTATGGCCGAAGGCCGGTATCCCGCGACGCGGGGCGCCCCTCGGCCCTCGCCCCTCAAACGGCCGCTTCATCGGTCTCCCCGGTACGGATGCGGATGACCTGCTCGACGGTAGTCACGAAAATCTTTCCATCACCGATCTTGCCAGTGCGCGCCGCCTTCACGATCGCCTCGATCGCCTGATCGGCGAGCTTGTCCGCCACGACGACCTCGACTTTGACCTTGGGCAGGAAATCCACGACGTATTCAGCGCCGCGATAAAGCTCGGTATGGCCTTTCTGCCGGCCGAAGCCCTTGACTTCGGTCACCGTCAATCCGGTGACCCCGATCTCCGAGAGCGCCTCGCGCACCTCATCGAGCTTGAACGGCTTGACCACCGCTTCGATTTTCTTCATGGCTGCTGCTCTCCTGTAGTCTGAATATCCGCGGCCCGGACGGATATCTGAACCTTTAGTATAGACGGCCAGTCCGCCATCCGGGAAGCAGGCCTTGCCTCGGAGCCTGTCGGACTTAGGTGATCGACAGGCTCCTAGAGCCCCCCGCGGTATTTGTTGGTAATGGGGTAGCGCCAGTCCTTGCCGAAGCCGCGCGGGGTGATGCGGATGCCAACCGGCGCCTGCCGGCGCTTGTATTCGTTGATATGCACCAGATTCACGATGCGGTGGACGTCCTCGCGCCTGAAGCCGGCGGCGACGATTTCCGCGACG
>JANLWJ010000324.1:0-1580 GCA_031364455.1 Actinomycetes bacterium
CCGCAACTGGTGACGACCTCACAGAGGCGATGCGTGATGTGGTGGATCCCGAACTCGGGATCAACGTGGTCGACCTTGGTCTCGTCTACGGGATCACCGTTGACGAGGCCAACACCGCGATCATCGACATGACGCTGACGTCAGCCGCATGTCCGCTGACCGACGTCATCGAGGACCAGACTCAAGTGGCGCTCAGTCCCTTCGTCGATGCCGTGCGAATCAACTGGGTCTGGATGCCGCCATGGGGACCGGACAAGATCACCGACGACGGACGCGAGCAGCTGCGTGCCCTCGGGTTCAACGTCTGAGCATCGCCGGCTGGCCGAAAGTCAGAGCGTCGGCTGACGGCGGAACCGATTCGTCGCCGTGACCGATCCATCGTCATACTGAACCGGTGATCAACGCTGTCGACATCGAGCTGCGCGCCGGTTCGCGCCTCCTGCTCGACCATGCCAGCTTTCGGATCGCCGCGGGAGAAAAGGTCGGGCTCGTCGGCCGGAACGGAGCCGGCAAAACCACGCTGACCAAGGTTCTGGCCGGTGAAGTCGAGCCGGCATCTGGAGTGGTCCAGCGCGGTGGGAGGATCGGCTATCTGCCGCAGGACCCCAGAACCGGCGACCTCGATCAACGGGCCCTGGCCAGGATTCTCAGTGTCCGCGGTCTGGACGCGATCACCGACCAGCTTCGGTCAGCAGAACGAGGGATGGCCAGCGCTGACGACGACAGCCGCGACCGGGCCATGCGGCAGTACTCCCGGCTCGACGCAGAGTTCAGCGCCGCCGGTGGATACGCGGCGGAGTCCGAGGCGGCCCGGATCGCGGCGAGCCTAGGATTGTCCGAACGAGTGCTCGGCCAGCCTCTCGGCACTCTCTCTGGAGGGCAACGCCGGCGCATGGAGCTGGCCCGGATCCTCTTCAGCGACGCCGAGACGCTCCTGCTCGATGAGCCGACCAACCACCTCGACGCCGACTCGATTGTCTGGCTCCGCGACTTCCTGCGCTCGTTCTCCGGTGGGGTCGTGGTGATCTCGCACGACGTCGAGCTGCTCGACCACACGGTCAACCGGGTCTTTCACCTCGATGCCAACCGAGCCGTTCTCGATGTATACAACGTCGGGTGGCAGACCTATCTTCAGCAGCGCGAGACCGACGAGCGACGTCGCAAACGAGAGCGGTCCAACGCCGAGAAACAGGCAGCTGCACTCCGAGACCAGGCTGAGCGGATGCGCGCCAAGGCGACCAAGGCAAAGGCCGCGCAGGGAATGCTGCGACGCGCTGATCGGCTGACGGACGCGCTGGAGGGGGCGCGCAGGGGTGACCGGGTCGCCAAGATCCGCTTCCCTGAGCCGGCCGCCTGCGGGCGCACACCCCTCACGGCGCAGTCGCTGTCGAAGTCGTACGGGTCGCTGGAGGTCTTCACCGATGTCGACCTTGCGGTGGACCGCGGATCGCGCGTCGTGGTGCTGGGTCTCAACGGCGCGGGTAAGACCACACTGCTTCGCATGCTTGCCGGCGTTGAGAAGCCAGACACCGGTGCGGTCGAGCCGGGCCACGGGCTGCTCCTCGGCTACTACGCCCAGG
>JANLWJ010000034.1:0-4461 GCA_031364455.1 Actinomycetes bacterium
GCGTCACCGCGTCCGTGCTCGTCCTGGGGCAGCGTGACGACGAAATGCACCCGGTCTCGGCGGCTGAGTCGTTGGCCGCCGCGATCCCGGGAGCGCGCCTCGAGGTCGGCGACACTCCCTGGGTCTGGGGTGGGCGCTCGGCGTTGCGCGAGACGGTCTCGGGTTTCCTCAACGGGGTGTGATCGGAGAGTCGCTCCATGGCCTCACCGCTGCGCGCGATGATGGGCCAATGACGCCTCCCCATCAGAGGGTGCAACTGCGCGAGATCACGAGCGAGAATCGGGCAGCCGTCAAGGCGCTTTCGGTCACCGAGTCTCAGGCCGAGTACGTCAGCGGTGTCGCAGAGTCACTGGGGGACGCAGCCGAGACGCCGGACGCCTGCCCGTGGTTCCGCGCTGTGTACGCCGACGGCGGGCCGGTCGGATTCGTGATGATCAGCGACGGCATCACCGTTGTCAACCCCGAGTACCTCGGCCCGTACTTCCTCTGGCGGTTGCTCATCGACCAGCGTTACCAGGGTCGCGGCTACGGCGCGGCAGCTCTGCGTCTGGTGGTCGAACATGTGCGGACGCGGCCGGACGCGCAGGTGCTTCTGACGTCGGCAGGGCAAGGACCTGAGTCTCCGGCTGGGTTCTACCAGCGGCAGGGTTTCCGGCGCACCGGCGAGGTGCATGAAGGGGAACTGGTCCTCGCCCTGGACCTGTAGGTCAGTCCGTGAGTCGGATCCGCAGTCGGCGGAATCCCTTGCCCTTGTTCTCGACCTTGACCACCTGCATCCCGCCGATCTGACGCGTCGACGCCACGTGGGTACCACCGTCGGCCTGTGTATCGAGGCCGACGATGTCGACGATGCGCACGATCTCGAGGTCGGGCGGGAGCAGGTTCGTCGCGGTGCGGATGATGTCGGGAATGGCGAATGCTTCGTCGCGCGGGAGGTTCGTCACCTCGATGGCCCGGTCGGCGGCGATCTCCGCCGCGCACGCCTCAGCTACTCGTTCCTTAAAGCCCTCAGGCACCTCGGGCAACGCGAAGTCCATGCGCGCTTCGAGCGGCTCCATGTTGCCACCGGTCACCAAACAGCCGTACTCGCGGAACACCACGCCGGAGAGCAGGTGCAACCCAGAGTGCGTGCGCATCAGCGCCGAGCGTCTGGCGTCCTCGATGGCGCCGCGCACTGCGGTGCCGACCGGCGGGACTGGGTCACCCTCAGCGGGGACCAGCCGGATGTCGTCACCGCGGCGCGCCCCGACGATGCGGGTCTCGACCCCACCCCACAGCAGGACGCCGTGGTCGGGTGGCTGTCCACCTCCACCCGGGTAGAACGCCGACCGGTCCAGCACCAACCCTTCCTCGTTGACGTCGATAACGACGGCATCCCACTCGCGCAGTGTGGCGTCGGCGAGGTCGAGGCGTTCGGTGCGGCCGTGGCTATGTCCCATGTCTTCAGCCAACCATGTTCCCCACGCCCGCGACCCTTGCAAGTCAGATCGTGACGTGGCTAACCTCCGATCTGGAGTGCCCTACGAGTCCCAGGAGATCTCGTCATGGCTAGCCGGACGCCCATCGAAGTTCGTGACATGGGATCGTCCATCGCACGCTGCGCACCACGTTCAACGAGTCGGCACGGCTCGTCCGAGCGGAGTCCGACCCGACTCCCGAGCGCGTCACGTTCCTGGCCAATCACATCGCGCTCACACTTGATCTGCTTCACCTCCATCATGACGGTGAGGACGAGAAGCTGTGGCCGGTGCTCACCGAGCGCGCGCCGGACGAAGCGGAGATGGTGCGTGAGGTGGCTGACCAGCATGCAGCTGTTGACTCCTCGATCGGTCAGATCCGTGAGCTGCTGGCCGCGTGGCGTGAAAGCCCCGATGCGGCGGCGCAAGGCGCATTGGCTGACTCATTCGAGAACCTCACTGAGGTGGTCAGCGCTCACTTGGACGACGAAGAGCGGCTGGTCGTCCCGCTCGTTGCGGTGACCCTGAAGCAGGACGAGTGGAACGCCCTCGGTGAGCACGCGCGCGCGTCGATCCCGCAGGAGCAGATCTTCCTGGTCTTCGGAATGCTGCTCGAGCCGGTGGACGACGACGAGCGAGCGTTCGTGCTGGCCCCGCTTCCGCCGCCGGTTCGTGAGCTGTGGAAGATGATGGGCGAACCAGGATGGCGGCAGTACGCGGTGCAACTACGGGCCGCGTGACGTGCTTGCCGCCCGCTGAGTCGCCGGCGCAGGTCTACAGGTCAAGCGCGGCTTTAACCAGGTGCGCGCACTCCGACGGTGTCGATGCTTCTGTGTCGACCGTAAAGTCGTAAGTCGCACCCTGGTGGACGCGTCGGTGTTGCCATCGGGCGAGGCCGACCATGCGGTCTCCGCGTTCTCGCTCTCAGATGATTTCCTGTGCCGGGTGGCGCCCCAGCAACCCCCACCGCATGCTGATGTACCCAAGAACTGGCACCGCGAGAAGCCCTCGGGTGGGGTTCAGTCAGGACCGCGCCCTCCGTGGCGACTGTCCGCAGTCCGCTCCGTCAGGTTGGGATCAACAATCGGATGGATTGATGGCGCAGTCTCTGCCGTAGCTCTCGCCGCCCTCGGAGATGATCCATCCACCGGGCACATACAGCATCCCGGCCAGTCCCAATGCCATTCCGGCGGCTGCGAGTTCCCGCGACCTGACGCTCGATCCAGGGTTCCGACGCACCCGCACGGCAAGGATGATGGCCGCGGCCCCAAGCAGGATCGGCGGAATGATGAGCCAGAACATCGCGATGGCCAGCAAGACAGCTAACGCACCGCAGGCCAACGCCACGATTGGCATTCGGCTCTGGCTGGTCTCGTCGGGCCGGGATTTGCTGTCCGTGTCCATGTGTCCTCCAGGTCGTAGACCGCTGCGGCCACACTATCGCCCTGCCCGCCTGGGATGTCCGTTTGGCTGAAGATTCCAAAGATCACCCTGAAGGGACCCACGATGACTGACATCGACCCCCTCGGTTCAAGGTCGTTACCACGATCGCTGACCACGAAGGGGTGTCCCCACCGGTTCTGGTGAACCGTCAGTTCGATCAGGAGCGCCTGGATGCGGTGTGGATCTCGGATCTCACCTACTACAACCATCACCGCTGCTACTCCAAGACCGGACAGACCAGTCCGATCAACTACGAGATAGCGTCAACCGCGGCCATCCAGACCGCGTAACCACCGTGTCTAATTTTTGGGGGGAACCTCACAACCTGGGGCGGGGGCGCTCTGGAGTGTGCAGGCTCGACAGCCGTGTCCCACTACTCGCGCGATGCTCAGCGGCGGGTCGACGTTGGCTGAGGAAATCCTCGAGATCGTCGGCGGACATGGGACGGGCGATGTAGTAGCCCTGGCCAAACGCGCACCCGTTGCGCGCCAGGTTCTCGAGCTGGACTAGATGCTCGATCCCTTCGGCGACGGTGGAGATGCCGAGGCTGTCAGCCAGGCGGATGATGTTGTGAGCGAGGAGGTTTTCGCTGTCCGGAGTGATCTCCGAGACGAAGGCAATGTCGATCTTGAGCGAGTCCACGGCGAAGCGCTTGAGGTAGGCGAGTGAGCAGAATCCAGTGCCGAAGTCGTCGACCGCCACCCTTACCCCAAGGGAGCGCAGCCGAGCGAGGATCTCGGAGGTTCCATCGGGGTCACTCATCATTGCTGTCTCGGTTATTTCGACGGTTAGAAGGTGAGGCGGTAGGCCCGAGGCCGCGAGCGCCTCGGCGACCCGGTCGGCGAAGTTGGGGTCCTGGAACTGGATCGCGGAGGCGTTGACGCTCACGCCTAGTGGCTGGCCGTTTCGCCCCCAGCGGGCGGCGTCATCGCACGCCTGGCCGAGCACCCACTGACCGATCACTGTGATCTGGCCGCTCTGTTCGGCGATGGGGACGAACTCGGTCGGTGAGATCATCCCGCGAGTGGGGTGGTTCCACCGCAGTAACGCCTCGGTGGAACAGGTTCGTCCTGTGCTGAGATCCACGATGGGCTGGTAGACGAGATGGATCTCGCCCCGTGCCACAGCACCCTCTAGATCCGACCGGATCGAGATCCTCTCGGCGGCTGCAGTGCGCATTGTCGGGTCGAACACCGTGTACCGGGGGTGAGAGGAGCCCTTGGCCTCGTACATTGCGATGTCGGCGTCACGCACGAGGTCCTGCGGTGTGGACTCGAGTCGAGCAGTCGCGATGCCAATGCTGGCACGCACGCTGAGATGAAGTTCACCGGCCCTAAGCGGGAACGACAGCACTTCATGGATGCGCTCTGCAACTCGGATTGCTTCGACGACGCCTTGCCGGCGTTCGAGCAAAATGGAAAACTCGTCGCCCCCGAGGCGTGCCACGGTGTCGCCGGGACGCATACACTCTTTCAGCCGTTGCCCGACCGCCACCAACAACTCGTCACCGGCCGCATGCCCGAGTCCGTCATTTACCTGCTTGAAGTCGTCGAGATCGAGG
>JANLWJ010000332.1:0-2172 GCA_031364455.1 Actinomycetes bacterium
TGGCGGCTGACCTGAAACTCGCTTACGCGGAAAAGGCATAAGCAGGAACCTCTGGAAAAAATGTCCGTGGAAGAAAAGCTCCAGGCAATGGAATTGCTTTGGGACGATTTGTGCAGCAAGGCGGGCGGCATATCTTCCCCGGAGTGGCATGAAGACGTTCTGGCCGAAAGAGACGCAGTGCAAAAGCGCGGGGATGATGAGTTCGAAGACTGGGACGCGGCCAAAAGGAATATCAGAAACAAGGTCTCATGAGGATCAGAATCCTTGCGTCGGCCAGCCGGGATCTAATCGACGGCTACCGGTTCTATGAGATGCAGGCCGAAGGCGTCGGTGCCTATGATATGAAGTATTGGGCCGGCGTTACAGACAATGATTGGTTCGAATTCCTTAGTCAGGCTGGGGTTGATGAAGTCAACTTCTGGCAACCGAGCGGCAAAGCTCGTTTTCCGTTCTTCCCTTATCCGTCATATGGGAAACTTTCGGGCATAAGAATGGCGCACCTTCCCGCGACGGATTCGAGGCAATGATCCGAAGGCTTGCGCCGGATCCGCCTATTACCGCCTTCACGGGAAGGAACTCGCAAACCTTCCAGAGGCGATTGCCCAGCGCCCCGATCCGGCGTTTCTAAGCTGGCACAATGAGAACCGTTATCAGGGCTAGAGGAGAGACAGTTGCTATCCAAAACATTGATCGAAGAGCTACTCAAATTCCGGAGTGCCAGAGAGTGGGAGCAATTTCACTCTGCGCGCAACTTAGCAGCTGCCATCTCGGTCGAGGCAGCTGAGTTACTTGAGTCCTTCATATGGGCATCGGATAAACAGGTGTCCGAAATTGTGGGAGCGCGCCGTAACGCAATCAGCGAAGAAATAGCGGATATCGCTATATTGCTTACGTATCTTGCGCATGATCTCTCAATTGATATCGATGTTGCCGTCAAAGAGAAACTTAAGGACAACGCAACGAAATATCCAGTGGAAAAAGCTCGTGGATCAAATAGGAAATATTCCGAGCTTTAGTTTTCGATGTCGTGCGCGGCCGGTTGAGTGCTCACGGGCTTGTCACATTCGCGGCAATGTTCAATTGATTGGCTCGCCAGTTGGCTGGCCACAAACACCCACCCTTTGATTTTGTCGTGGTCGATGAGGCACAGGATGTGAGCGTTGCTCAGTTAAGATTTTTGGCTGCATTCGGGGCGGATCAACCAAACGGCCTGTTCTTTGCCGGCGATCTCGGCCAGCGGATTTTTCAGATGCCTTTCTCATGGCTATCTTTTGGTGTGGATATTCGAGGCGGCGCGCGCACCCTGCACAGCAACTACCGGACGTCGCATCAGATCAGGATGCAGACGGACCGGTTGCTGGCGTTGGAGGTGTCGGATGTCGATGGCAATAGCGAAGAGCGGCGCGGCACGGTTTCAGCATTTAATGGACCCGCTCCGGTTGTACGAACCTTCAACAGTCAGGAAGATGAGATAGCCTCGGTTGGTGCTTGGCTGGCTGATCGCAGCAAGGAGCAGGTGGCGCCCCATGAATTCGGCGTATTCGTTCGTTCCGAGGCGGAACTTGATCGTGCCCGCGCTGCAGTCGCCAAGGCCGGATTGCCGTTCAAGGTGCTGGACGACAACGTCGAAGCCACCAGCGGTCAGGTCTCGATCAGCACCATGCATCTGGCGAAGGGCCTAGAGTTCCGGGCGGTGGTGGTGATGGCGTGCGACGACGAGATCATTCCCTTGCAATCGCGCATCGAAACCGTGGCAGACGACGCGGATCTGGAAGAGGTTTGCAACACCGAACGCCATCTGCTCTATGTCGCCTGCACCCGTGCGCGCGATCACTTGCTCGTGACCAGTGTCGAACCGGCATCGGAGTTTCTGGACGATCTACAAAGTGGCATGAGAGACTGACCTTGAAATATGTCCTTTCCCGATTCACGATTCACCGTTCACTGTTCACGGACCCTCAATGATCGACCTCCACTACTGGCCCACACCCAACGGGCACAAGATTACGATTTTTCTGGAAGAGACCGGGGCGCCTTATCGCATACTGCCGGTCAACATCGGCGCGGGCGAACAGTTCCAGCCCGATTTCCTGAAGATTGCCCCCAACAACCGCATGCCGGCGATTGTCGATACCGAACCGGGGGACGGAGGCGATCCGATATCGGTTTTCG
>JANLWJ010000341.1:0-1873 GCA_031364455.1 Actinomycetes bacterium
GCATCGTCAGCTTGAGGAGGAAGCGGTCCAGCTGGCCTCGGGGAGCGCGTACGTGCCCTCGTACTCAACCGGGTTCTGGGTGGCAGCGACGAGAAAGGGGTCGGGGAGCGGCCGCGGGGTTCCGTCGATGCTGACTTGTCGTTCCTCCATCGCCTCGAGCAGCGCCGCTTGGGTCTTCGGTGGCGTGCGGTTGATCTCGTCTGCGAGCAGCAGGTTGGTGAAGACCGGGCCTGGCCGGAAGGTGAACTCTGCAGTGCGTGCGTCGTAGACGAGCGATCCGGTCACATCACCTGGCATCAGGTCGGGGGTGAACTGGACGCGTTTGTTGTCGACGGCCAGTGAACGAGCCAGGGCTCGCACCATGAGTGTCTTGGCCGTTCCGGGGACGCCCTCCAGCAGCACATGCCCGCGACAGAGCAGGGCGATCATCAACCCGGTCACCACCGCGTCCTGGCCGACAACCGCTTTACCGACCTCGTCGCGCACAGCGAGCAGTGCACTGCGGGGGTCTGTGTTACTGCGTGGGTCTGAGATACCGGGAGAACTAGTCACGCGCGACGTACCTCCTGCTCGAGGGTGGCCAGTTGGCCGCCGAGAGTAACCAGTGCCTGGTCTCCCTCTGGTGGGGGACCGTACAAGACGGCATGCACCTCGTCGGCCCGGCGCCCCGTGCTGCCCGCGACGGCGCTGACCACCGCTTCCGGCGACGCCGTGGCGGGTAGACCGAGCCGGGAGACGATGGCGTCCGCGGTTTGGGCCCGCAGGTGTGAGGCAGCACGGTCGCGGGTGCGGTAACGCTGGTAGATCCTGGCCCGCCCCTCGGTGGTCTCCGACGCCCGTACCGCTACCGGGAGCGGCTCGACGACGACTGGTCCCAACCTGCGGCCGCGCCAGCCGGCCAGAGCCAGGACGAGGACTACCGCGACCCCCAGGAGCGGCCAGACCCCGTCGGGGAGCAGGCTCGTCAGTGACTGGCGTCCGGTGTAGCTCGGTGTCGGCAGCCACCACACGAGAGCTGGCTGCTGCCCGGTCAGGCTCATCGCGAGGGATGCGTTTCCGGCTTCGTCGAGCCACTCGTTCGTCATGAACTCCGCCGATCCCAGGACGGTGTGGTTGGCGCCGTTCGTCGTCAGCCGCTGGACAACAGTGGGGGCATCGCCATCGGGGAAGCACTCCGCGGTTCCGCCGAGCCCAGCGTCGGCCTCCCGCGATGCAGTCACTGCGAAGCCGACGCCCCCCGTCCGGACGTCACCGGATGAGGTAGCGGCGGCCAGGTCGCACTGTGGCTGGCGAACCTCAACATCGGCAACCGCTGACGGTTCGACGCCGAGATAGCCGGAGCCGGTGACGACCGGGCCGAGGACGACCACGTCAGCGGAGAGCCTTTCTAGGCGCTGGACGTCAGCGTTGCGCAGGAGTTCTGGGTAGGCAACGACGAGGGTGGTCGACACGCCCGTTGCCATGGCGCGGTCAACGTCGGTGGTGCGCTCGACGGTGACACCTTGGTTTCGGAGCAGCTCGGCAAGAGCGCGGGTCCCGCCAGGGGTCGCCGCGTCCGGGTCCAGGGAGGTTCGGCCGATGGTCGGAGCCATGAGTGCGGTGACGACACCCAGCGAGATCAGGGCAGCCACACCGGCGGCCAGCCAGCGCCATTGACCGCGCATCACGTGCCGACCATGACTGATCGGCGCAACGTGCGATCGAGGGCGGTGATCTGTTCATACCCCTCGGCAGTGCCGGGGCGGTCCCCGTAAGCCACCTCGTCAAACAGGTGAGCAGCGGCGCCGAGCTCGCTGCGCAGCGCACCGAAGACCGCTCCAGCGTCGCGTGTTGCCTCGTCTGCTGTCCGTCCGGGGCGGGGGTCGAGTGCACC
>JANLWJ010000346.1:0-8066 GCA_031364455.1 Actinomycetes bacterium
CGGCGGCTCCCTTTCCGCGTCGCCCGAGTTGGGCGCTTCCGGTGTACATCTGGGGCATCATCGGGGCGGCGTCGCTGATTCTTGGAGTTTCGCTCGTCCTTGCCCCGATCCACGAGGCGTTGGGGGCGGACGCCTGGGGCAGTTACCCCTCTCAAGGTCTGGTTCTGACGCTTCTCGTCATCACGGTGATCGTCGGTGAACTCCGCCCCGTCCCGGTGCCACGTGGCGGCGACGTCGCCGACATGATCACCATCTCGACGACTTTCACGCTGACCTTGGCCATCGTCGGGCCGGTCAGTATTGCCATCGCGGCTCAGGGCCTCGCGGTGCTCATCGACGACGCGATCTCGCGGCGCTCGCCGCTGAAGATCGCCTTCAACGTCTCGCAGTACGTCGTGACGGTGATGGCGGCGCACGCCGCCTACGCCCTCGTTGCGGGTGAACCTGTATTCGGTCCTTACAACATCTTCGAGCCGGTGCCGCTTGAGCTCTTCGCGGCGCTGGCCGCCGCAGCGGCGTTCCTGGTGGTCAACCAGCTGCTGGTCTCCACCGTCGTCGCCCTCGACTCGGGCCAGCGGGTGACCCCGATCTTCGTTGCCGACCTTCGATTCCAAGCGATGACAGCTGGGGTTCTGGCCATCCTGGCTCCGGTGGCTGCCCTCGTCGTGCAGACCCAGCCGCTCATGTTGCCCATGCTCATCGCTCCCATTGCAGCCGTCTACAACAGTGCCCGGCTCGCCGTGGCCATGGGACGCCAGGCCAGTCACGACGCGCTCACGGGCCTGGCCAACCGTGAGCTCTTCCGCGATCGATCGGTACGCGCTCTTGAGGAGTCCCAACGTTCGGGACAGGCGCTGGCGATCATGATGATCGACCTCGACCACTTCAAGGAGATCAACGACACCTTGGGTCACCAGGTCGGTGACGAGCTGATCTGTGAGGTCGCCCACCGGCTTGAGGAGGCGCGCCCACAAGGGGCAACCGTCGCCCGCCTCGGCGGAGACGAGTTCGCCGTCCTGCTGCCCGATATCCCCGACCTCTCGGTGGCCGAGGACGTGGCGACCTACCTGCTCTCGGTGCTGGGCAAGTCGTTCTCGGTTGGCGGCGTCCGCCTGGTCGTCCAGGCCAGTCTCGGCATCGCGCTCTCCCCAGACCACGGCGACGACGTGCACACCCTCATGCGCCGCTCGGACATCGCCCTGTACGAGGCCAAGCGGGAGCGCGCACGCTTCTGCGCCTACTCCAACGAGGACGAGGACACCCACACGCCGCAGCGGCTGACGATCCTTAGCGACCTTCGGTCCGCTGTCGAAGACGACCAGCTTTTCTTGGTCTACCAACCGAAGATCGACGTTGCCAGCGGTGAGGTGCGTGGCGTCGAGGCCCTGGTGCGCTGGAACCACCCAACTCGAGGAATCCAGTACCCGGACACTTTCATCCCGCTGGCGGAGAACACCGGATTGATCGCCCCCATCACCTTCTTCGTGCTGGAGCGGGCGCTTCGCCAGGTGCGCACCTGGAAGGAGGCCGGGATCGACCTGTCGGTGGCCGTCAACCTCTCGGTCCGGCACCTGACCGACATGAGCCTCCCGGACCGGATCGCCGTTGCCCTCGAACGGTGGGGCGTTGCTCCCTCCAAGCTCGTCGTTGAGGTGACCGAGAGCAGCATCATGACCGACCCGAAGCGCGCTTCCGTCGTGCTGCAGCAGCTTCGGCGGATCGGCGTCGAGGTCTCCATCGACGACTATGGCACCGGCCACGCCTCGCTCAACTACCTCAAGCAGTTCGACATCGACGAGCTGAAGATCGACCGCTCGTTCATCATGAACCTCGACACTGCCTCCAGCGACGCGATCATCGTTGCGTCGACCGTCGAACTCGGCCACAACCTCGGTCTGCGGATTGTTGCAGAGGGTGTCGAGGACGGCGACACACTGACCTGGCTCGAGGGGCTCGGTTGTGACGTGGCCCAGGGCTACCACATCGGTCGGCCGATGGCGCCTGACGCAGTCGTCGAGGTCGTGGAGCAGCGCCGGGTGGAGGGCACGCGCCCCACTTCTTCGGCACTGCGATTGGTCGGGAGCAGCTGATGCTTGTTCTCGTGCTCTGCATTCTTGCACTCATCACCCCGGCTCTCTTCGGGGGAAAGATGTCGAGGCTCGCCTACGTGCGATTTCGAGCCTGGTGGATCCTCGTCGTCGCGCTTCTTGCCCAGATCCTGATCATCGAGATTTTCCCAGATGCCGACCGCACCCTGCTCGAGGCGGTACACGTCGCGACCTATGTGGCCGCCGGCGCATTCGTGGCGATCAACTGGCGAGTTCCCGGGCTCCTCATCATCGCCGCTGGTGGAGCGATGAACGGCATCACGATCGCTCTGAATGGCGGTCAGCTTCCGGCGTCCAGACCGGCGCTGGAGATGGCAGGGATCGAGATCGCCAAGGGTGAGTTCATTAACTCTGGCGTGGTCAAGGACCCAGTGCTACCGATCTTTGGTGACATCTTCGTGTGGCCCGAGCCGTTTCCGTTCGCAAATGTGTTCAGCTTCGGTGACGCACTGATCGTGATCGGGGTCTTCTACGGGGCGCACAAGATCGCTGGGTCCCGCCTGGTCAAGAAGCCGTGGCAGATGCCAGGAGACGTCGGCGGCGCCGCGGCTGACGAGTCAGCAATCGACGCCAGCGACGATGTGAAGCCCGCGACTGCACCTCCGAACAGGCCCCGTCACGCCGCGCCCCGTCACGCCGCGGTGGAGACCGCCGCGGAGACCCACTAACCAGTAAGACGTGTGACGCAGGTTCGTCTTGCGGGGCAGGTGCTGCGGGTTTCTCGGTTGGGCTACCGGTCCTGCAGGGTGGTCATCACCGGGCCGAGCACGGTGGCGATGATCCTGGCGTGGCGCAGGTGCAGACGCGACCACGGAACCGGAACCTTGCGCGAGCACTCCAAGATGCCGACCACGGTTCCCGCTGCCAGGACAGGGATGCCGATCATGGTGGTTACGCCCTCGCTGCGCATCCAGGCGGACTCGGCCGGGTCGACCTGTGGATCGTCTAGGTCGACGGTCATGATCTCGAGCGTCTCCAGGCAGCGCGAGGTCTGCGGGAAGTCGGACAGGGGGTACTGCGCACCGTCCGGCATCCAGGCCCGTGGTGCTACGGCCTGGATGTACTGGCGCGTGGGGTCGATGAACGAGATCTCGGTGAGGTCGCACTGCAGGTGCTCACCGATCGGCCCGGTCATCTGAGCCAGTCGGTCGAGGTTTGAGCAGTCAACGAGGTCGGCGAGCAGTCTCTCCAGGGCTGTGGTGTCCTGCCCAGGTGCACGTGAGCCGAGGGCGAGCGTGCGTTGGTATGAGCTCTGACACGTGAGCGAGGCCGCCTCGCTGGCCGGCTCGAAAGTCGGCGACGGCATGCCGATTACCCAGCCTTGGGCCTCGGCGACGTCGAGGTCGGCCAGGACATAGAGGTCGTCAAGGTTCTCGACGCCTTCAGCACATACCTCGGCCCCAACCTTGCCGGCGTAGCGGACGATCGCCTCGACGAGTGCGGCCTTGACCGGCTCGGACTCAACGCCCGTCACCAGCGACCGGTCAAGCTTGATGACGTCGGGGGAGAGCGCGAGTACCCGTTGCAAGCCGGCGTAGCCCTCACCGACGTCGTCGACGGCGACACGCGCGCCACGGTCGCGCAGGGCTTTGAGGATCATCTGGAACTGGTCGCCGTCTGCGACCACCTCTTTCTCGGTGATCTCAAACTGCAGCCCGGACAGGTCGAAGGGCAAGACGTCGTGCAGCTCTCGGGTACTCAGGACCGAGGGGCTCACATTCACCGAGAGCAGGGTGCCGTTGGGACGATCGACGCCTGCCCGAATGGCCAGATCAACCGCGCGCGCTTCGAACATGGGGCCGAGGTCGCACTGGTGCGCCATGGAGAACCAGACGTCAGGGGCGTAGGAGGGCAGTTCGGGGCTGAACCTGGAGAGGGCCTCGTAGGCGACGACGCGTCCTGACGAAAGCCCGAGGATGGGCTGGGCGACGATCGATGGCGCGCCATGGTGCAGGGCGCTGGTGACCAGGGCGCGGCACTCTTCGGCGTCGGGCAGCCCTTCGGCTGCTGGCGACACACCGGTGAGCTCGCCGGTCGTCGTCATCGCTCGCGTTCACCTCATCCCATGCGTCGCACAACCCCGTACGAGTGTCGGCAGTTCGCCTGCAGAGGTGAAGTCTGATGCGGTCCGGGAGACACCTGATCCCAGAGCGTCCAACACCTGCAACGCTCAACCGTACGCCGTTCGGGTGAACCGAACATGGTTGACGACGGTCGGTCAGCACAGCGGGTTGGTCAGGAGACCGACGAGAATGCCTTGTCGAGAATGGCAAGGGCCTCGTCGAGCAGCGCCTCTGGCATCGTCAGCGGAGGCAGGAAACGAAGCACGTTGCCGTAGGTGCCAGCGGTGAGCACCAGAACGCCTTCGGCATGGCAGTACTTGACGATGGCCGCGATCTGCTCAGTGGCCGGCTCGAGCGTGCCCGGTTTGACCAACTCGACGGCGATCATGGCGCCGCGTCCGCGGATGTCGCCGATGATCGGGTATTTGGCCTGCATCTCGGCCAGACGCGGCAGCATGATCTCGCCGATTCGTCGGGCCCTGGCGACCAGGTCCTGGTCCTCGATCGCAGCGATGGCGCCGAGGGCCGCCGCGCAGGAGACCGGGTTGCCGCCGTAGGTGCCACCGAGGCCACCGACATGCACGGCGTCCATGAGGTCGGCGCGTCCGGTCACACCGGCCAATGGCATCCCGCCGGCGATTCCCTTGGCGGTGGTGATGATGTCCGGCACGACGTTCTCGTGGTCGCACGCGAACATGTCGCCGGTCCGGGCGAAGCCGGTCTGTACCTCGTCGGCGATGAAGACGATGCCGTTGGCCTTGGCAAAGTCGGCCAATCCGGAGAGGAAGCCAACACCGGGAACGATGAAGCCGCCCTCGCCGGCAATGGGCTCGATGAGGATCGCGGCGACCTGGTCGGCGCCGATCTCCTTCTCGATCTTGCTGATCGCCTGCTCCAGGCCTTCGCGTCCGGCATTGTCCGGACCGGTTGGCCAACGGAAGGGATAGGAGAGGGGGACGCGGTAGATCTCGCCGGCGAACGGACCGAAGTTGTACTTGTAGGGCATCGACTTCGCGGTAAGCGCCATCGTGAGGTTGGTGCGCCCGTGGTAGGCGTGCTCGAAGACGACGATGGCCGGCCGGCCGGTCGCGTACCTGGCGATCTTCACCGCGTTCTCGACGGCCTCGGCGCCGGAGTTGAAGAGCGCTGTCTTCTTCGCGTGGTCACCTGGCGTCAGCCGGTTGAGCTGCTCGGCAACGGCGACGTATCCCTCGTACGGAGTCACCATGAAGCAGGTGTGCGTGAAGGCAGCAGCCTGCTCCGCGATGTTGGCGACCACTGTCGGGGCGGCGTTTCCGACGTTGACAACGGCGATGCCGGCACCGAGGTCGATCAGGCTGTTGTCGTCAACGTCGACGAGGACGCCGCCACCGGCCGCCTTGATAAAGATCGGGAGGATGGTGCCAACGCCGTCGGAGACAGCTGCCTGCTTGCGGGCCAGCAGCTCGACCGACTTCGGACCGGGGATCGCGGTGACGACCCGGCGCTCCTGCGGCAGGCCGGGGCCACCTTGGGTCACCGGAGTGGTGGTGGTCGTTGGTGCTGACATGGTCTGACTCGCTTTCAGGTGAAGTCGGCGGCTGACCGGACGTCGTCCCGGTCGTTTCGCCGTAGTACTTAGCCACTGTAAGGCGCGATGGCAACCCCTGCCTCCGCACCGATATGGACAATTCAGTGGCTAAGATGGGCCGAAATGTCCAGCAGGCTCTCTGGCGCCCTTCGGGCCAACTGGGCCATGCCCAATCCTCGACGCGGCATCGGAGGCCCCATGGTCGCCCCGACAGTACGGACGGTTCTCGACATCCCCGCGCTCGCCCTCGTGCTGCGGGCTGGTCGCACCGCGATCGATGCTCCAGTGCGCTGGGTGGCGGTCAGCGAGCTCGAGGACCCGACGCCCTACCTCGACGGCGGCGAGCTCTTGCTGACGACGGGGCTGCGGCTAGGTGAGCAGGACTGGTCGGGATTTGTGGATCGGCTCAGCCGGGCCGGCGTCAGCGCGGTCGGGATTGGGGTCGGCCTCACCCACGACCGGGTGCCGTCGGGGCTGGTGGCCGCAGCTGACGCCGCTGGACTGCCGCTACTGGAGGTGCCAGAACCGACCCCCTTCATGGCGGTCAGTCGGGCTATCTCCGACTTGCTGGCTGCCGCTGAGTACGAGGCCGTGACCCGAACCGTTGCGGCGCAGCGCGACCTGACCAGGGCCGCACTTGCGCCAGAAGGTGCCGCGGCTGTGGTCGCCAGGCTCTCCGTCGTGCTGAGTGCTGACCTTGTTCTTCTCGACCCGGGTGGACGCCTGCTGCATGCCGCACCGAGGGAGGCCGCCAGCTGGGTGGATCCGCTCGGCCCCGAGATCGAGCGGATGCGTGCGCGCGGTCCGCGCAGCTCGGCCGCGATCGAGGTCGAGAACACCTACGTCGTCATGCAGCCGCTCGCCCCCGCTGGTCGTGTTCGTGGCTTCCTGGCTGTGGCCAGGGCCGAGCCGTTCGCCACCGCCGACCTCGCACTGGTCAACGTAGGCGTTGCGCTGGTTTCGTTGGCCATGGAGCGATCGATCGGGACAGACACAGCAAGGCGCGAGTTGCGTTCGGCGCTCCTCGCCCTGCTCGCCGACGGCATCCCGGCAGAGCGTCTCCCGGTCGCCGGGGTGGGGTGGGACGAACTACTCGCTGGGCCGGTGCGCGTCCTGGTTGCCGATGGGCTTGCCGCCGACCTGCTGGCGCTGGTCGAACAGGTCGAAGAGTCCGACGCGTCCGAAGGGTGGCGGGGGGCAGCCCTGTACGAGGGTCGGGTGGTGGTGTTGCAGCCGGCGGCCGCGCCGGCCAAGCCGCCAGCTCCCGCGCCGGGGACCACCACCGGTGCGATCGCGTGGGGGATCAGCGACGTAGTGCCGGTGACCGCGCTCGCCGACGGCCTGCGCCAGGGGCGGCGCGCCCTCGCGGCGGCAGGGGCCGGTGGCGTTCGCTCATTCGGTGACCTGGCCAGGGACGGGCTCGTCGGGCTGGTCGACGAGGAGGCGGCGCGCGGGTTCGCCGACGCACTGCTTGGTCCGCTGGAGAGGCGGGAGCGCGGCGACCTGGTTGCCTCGGTGCGGGCCTGGCTCGCCCACCACGGTCAGTGGGACGCCGCGGCCACCACGCTCGGCGTCCACCGCCACACCCTGCGGTACCGGATGCGCAGAGTTGAGGAGCTTCTCGAGCGCTCGCTGGACGACCCCGACCTGCGCGCTGAGCTCTGGGTGGCTCTGGCGGTGCGCGATCGGGACGCCGCCGACGGTCCGGGTGACTAAACGGCCAAGTCTATGATCTCACTTGGCCTTTTCGTACAGTGATGTGGCGCGGGTGGCTGCCTACCGTTGAGAGCGTCCCGCCCTCCTAAGGAGTGTCATGTCGCCTGACTCGAGCACACGTCCGCTGCCGTTCTGGCTCGCCGGGCGTCCAGCCCATGGTGAGGGGCAGCTCGACGTCTGCGGCCCCGATGGTCACCACGTGGCCAGCGTGAGCGTGCCAACCGACGCGCAGGTAGAAGAGGCCGTTGCTGCGCTCGACGGTGCGCAGCAAGAGGCACAGCAGCTGACGTTGGGTCAGCGGGCAGACGCTCTCGCGCACGTGGCAGGTCGGCTGCTCGAACGCCAGGAGGAGATCGCCGCGCTGATCACCGCCGAGAACGGCAAGCCGATCAAGTGGGCCCGGATCGAGGTGACCAGGGCGTCCAGTGTCTTCCGGTGGGCCGCTGAGGAAGCCAGGCGCTGGAGCGGAGATGTGCAGCGCCTCGACACCGAAGCCGCTGCTGCCGGTCGGTTGGCCCTCGTCAAGCGCGTGCCAAAGGGCCCGGTGCTCGGGATCGCCCCCTTCAACTTTCCGCTGAACCTCGTCGCGCACAAGGTGGCGCCGGCGCT
>JANLWJ010000407.1:0-2760 GCA_031364455.1 Actinomycetes bacterium
GCGGTGCCGGTGGTGGCGGCACTGGCGGTGGCCCTTTACGTCAGCGACTGGCGAGTCGGGGACTGTAGTTTGATACTCCTGGCAATGGGCTTTGGGTCGGGAATCGCCTATGTACTCGACAACCTTGTGCACGACGACAACGGCAGCGCGACCGACCAGGCGGTCCCGCTGCTCCTTGCTCCAAGTGTGGCGTTGGGGCTGTGGGCGCTGGTGCGCACACGCTCACTTGCCCGCGGTGCACGCCTCAGCGTCACCGTAGGATCGGTACTGGCGGTCTGCACGTTGACCGTTGCACTCAGCACAGATGACTACTGGGTAGCCATCACAGCGGTACCGGCAGTCCTGCTTTTCGGCTTTGGGCTGGCAGCGACCGGTATCGGGCTAATCCATCAAGAACTGTCTGTCGGCGGTCGGACCGCACAGACACCTCCCGGTGCTGTCTAAGGGTGGTATCGAAGGATGCTGTGCACCCAACAGCAGATAACGGCTGAGGACTCGGTCGATGCCTATCGCGACGTCGGTTCGTCAGTTGGTCTTGGGGCACGTGCCTGGCTGACGACAACCCCGACGATGACGACGATCGCGATCGGCGTCAAAAGGATTGTCCAGAACCAAACGGCAGCGAGTGCTGCTCCGACAATTATCAGTGCACTCCCCAGCCACGGTGTCTGAGGTCTCTTCCAAAGCCCCACGATGAGTGAAACAGGGCAGTCGGCTGCTCATCGTGACCAGCTGAACGGCGACGGCACGTCCAGCTCCGAGCGTTAGCGGCCTATGGTGCGGGACTTTCGGGCCCGAGACCCAATCCATGCGACGGTCTGCGGATCAAGAGGACGATGCTGACCAACGCGATCCAGGCCGGGAAAACATAGACGGTCGGGCGGGCGATCGTGACATTGACGAACTCGCCGATCCCGACGAGGTAGCTCAGCCAGGCCAACCAGCGCGGCAGTGCACCGGTGGTCCTCACCTGCTCATCAAGTTTCATCGGCATGAACTGCATCCTTCCAAGTCAGAAAGATGCGGCATCAAACCTGGGGCGCTCCACCCGTGACCCGGCTGACGCGCGGATGGTCGTCGGTCTCTCGAAGCAGTTCGCGGAGCGCCGGCTCGTCCCACGCGACCGACCGGTCCGTGAGCTGCTCTCGGGTCAAGTCGTAGACGGTCGGCACGAGGCTAAAACTTAGTCGGAACCCTGGAACACGGCGTGGTCGCATTCTTTGTCAAGGACTCCGACCTCACCAACGTCACCTGCGCGAAGTGACCTACTTGAGGACGCGATATAGGTGCCAGGTATCGGGGACGCCCTTCAGTACGTGCTCGCCGACATCCTCGAACGCCAGGCCCGATCCGGCGGTCAGATCCTTGACCGTCGACGTGACGAGTACCTCCGAGGCGCTGGCTTCAGCGGCGACCCGCGCACAGATCGTGACACCGATGCCGCCGATCTCGCCATCGATCAGCTCCACCTCGCCCGTATGCACCCCGGCGCGGATCGGGAGATCCGCAACTTCGGCTTCGTTCGCGATCTCGATCGCACAACGAGCGGCGGCGGCAGGTCCATCAAAGGCTGCGAGGAAACCGTCGCCGGCGGTGCTGATCTCACGACCGCTATGACGGGCAAAGGCTTGCCGGGCGGCCTCTCGGTGGTCCTCGAGAGCTCGCCTCCAGGCGGTGTCGCCGAGGTCGGCGGAGCGCTTCGTGGAGCCGACGATGTCGGTGAACAGCACCGTGGCTAGGCGCCGGGCGGCTGGAGGGGTATCGCGCGAGCCCGTCACGAACCCACGGATCTCGGCCAGCACGGGTTCGGACTCACCGAACCACGGCAAGGCGTCAATGCCCGGGAGCTCGACGAGCCTGGCCCCCGGGATCCGCTTCGCCACGACCCGTGTGCTCCGTGGATCGGCATAGCCGGAAGCGTCGGGTCTCAAGAGCACCAGCGTCGGGATCTGGATGGAGGGAAGCAGGTCGAGGATGTCGACCCCGTACCACATGACCTGGTCCCAGTACCACGCCTCGGGGGTCCCGGAGAGTGCCGACAACGCCTCGAGGGACGACACCACCGGCCGGTCCCCGGCCCGAGACGGGATCATCTCCCGGGCGTACTGCTCCGCCCAGGCGTGCAGATCGGTTGCCTTGCGGATGACGCCGAGCTCATGCTGCCGCCCGTCTTCGGACTGCTCCCACGGGAGCTCGGCCGAGCGCCTCCAGCTGGGGCCTGGGCGATACAGGATCAGTCCGTCAAACCTGTCGGGGTGGGTTGCCGCCGCCATCAGGGCAACGAACGCGGTCTCGAACCCGGCGAGGAGGACGGGGCTCCTAACATACGCATCCTCCATGATCGCCAGCAGATCCTCGACGAGGTCTTCTAGGGTCGGAGAAATGCCAGGAGGGAGTCGATCGGAGCAACCCATACCTCGCCGATCGGTCAGGATGAGTCTCGAAAACGACGCCAGTCGTTCAAGGAATCGTGCGTTCTCCGGGAAGAGCCAATGACCGACCACGGTGGGCGTCTCGAACTGGAGGTACACCAGGTCCCGCTCTCCTTCCCCAACCACTTGGTAGGCCAGCAGGAAGTCGTCGCTCTTCGCGTACCGGACCCCGGGGATGACCGTCATGAGCTCACGTCCATTGCGTTCACAGAAAGGGTCTCAGGGACGTCCACGCTCGAATCCTTTCCCGGATGGCACCGCGCTGCAACCGAGCGCGCCCGCCGGCGCGGAGAAGGGGCGCCGCAGTCAACGAGGTCCTGATCAACGG
>JANLWJ010000417.1:0-8035 GCA_031364455.1 Actinomycetes bacterium
GTGCGCTCGGCATACGCCTTCTCGAATCGTGGCACGACCAACTTCGCCACGAACCAGAAGAGGATGCCGAACGTGATCAACGCGACCACGATCTCCGCGGTCTTCGGCACGAGAGGGTTGATCTCTGCAACCAGCACGGTCATGAGCATGTCCCCAGGTAGTTTCGGTCGTCGGTCAGAACGGCTACTTCAAGAAGAACGGAGCAACCAGACCGATCAGGGCCAGCGCCTCGATCAGCGCGAATGCGGTGAACGCCCAGGTGCGGAGGATGTTCAGCGCCTCCGGCTGGCGAGCGATGCCGCTGATGAACGCGGCGAAGACTAGTCCAGCACCGATACCAGAACCGATGGCGGCGAGGCCGAAGGTGACCGGAGTCAGGTTGCCTGAAAGCTCCAGGACATTGGATGAAAGATCCATGGGGTGTTCCCTTTCGGTTCGTGACGCGCCAGTTGCGTCATCGGTCTAGTGACCCTCGTTCACGGCGCCGCTGATGTACAGCGCAGTGAGGAGGGCGAAAATGTAGGCTTGGAAGAGTTCGATGAAGAGCTCGAAGAGACTCATAACGATGGCTACCCCGCCGGTGAGCAGCCCGGCAACCTTCAACGCGGGATTGGCCGCCTCAAAGATCATGTACTCGGCACCGGTGACGAACACCAGAAGCAGCATGTGCCCAGCAAACATGTTGGCAAACAGTCGCAACGTCAGCGTGAAGGGCCGAATGAACAGAATCGTCAGCAGCTCGATCGGCGCCAGGATCGGGTAGACGAACCACGGGACGCCTGGGATGAACATGACGTCTTTGAAGTAGCGAACGAAGCCCTGCCGCCGGATTCCCGCGACGTTGTAGACAACAAGCACGATGATGGCCAGCACCATGGGGAACGCAATGTGTGCCATCGGGGGGAAAGAGACGAACGGCGTCACGCCAAACACGTTGTTCACCATGATGTAGGTGAACAACGTGAACAGAAGGGGCACGAAGGTCATGAACTCCTTCGACCCGATGATGTCGCGGCCAATCCCGTTACGGACGAAGTTGTACAGCAGCTCACCGGTAAACTGCATGCGACCAGGCACCATGGCAGGACGACGCACGGCGGCCCAGAGGAACCCGCTGACGATGAAGACGCTGACGATCACCAGCAGGATGGCTTTGTCGAACCACGCCACCTGCTCGAAGAGTTCTGGCGGGAAGACCTCTTCGGCACCGGGAGGGACGTAGCCGTCGGTGCGGAACAAACCGATCACCGACTATCTCCTTCAGCCATGGGGGGACTGCTCCCGTTCTGCTCTTCGGCCAGCGTGTCGGACGGCACACGCACAACCCTCAGGTACACCAGGTATCCGCCGGACAGACACCCCAAGACAATGCCGAGTGGTGTGAAGATGCCCATACTCAGCGAGCGGTCCAACCAAACCCCAACCCCGCCAAAGATAAGGAGCCCGGCGAGGATGTAGCCGCCGGCCGCCTCCGCGCTAGCTGAGGTTGACCCTGATCTCATACCCCCTGACGTACTGCCAGGAGTACGTCCAGGAAGGTCTGCCTGATCCATGGTGTGAGGAATGTAGCAGCCTGGACATGAGGGCTACAAAGTGAGTCCGGGCCTACCGCTGTGAGACCCATCACGTCGCCGGAAGGTCGTCTTCAGGCTCTGGTTTGGGTGCTTCTTCGGCGGGCCCGTCGAAGAAGAAGGAACGCGTGCGAATGGACGCTGCCGTCAGCGCCACCACCCCGGTGACGGTAGTGACGACCACAGTCACCGCAGAGGCATGCAGGTCGAGGCTGGTCCACTGGGAAAGGCCCCACAGCACAGCCGCGAGAAACAGGACCTTAAAGACGTACGCGGTCAGCAGCGCCAAGGCCGTGAAGGAGGCCGGCATGCTCTGAGTGCCTCGGACCACCACGACGTCGACGCCGAAGAAGAAGACCACGAGGCCGAGCCCAGCCAGGGCTGCCAGGGCGGCCCCGACGCCATCAACGAGGAGGAAGACCACGATCGTGAGGACCCCCGCTAGGCCGGCCCAGGGAGCCGACTGACGCAGCAGGGCGCTGAGCAGATCTTCGGACCGCAACCCGCTGGACGACGAGTTCGGCATCACCGATCACTCCTGACAGGGCGGCGGGTCAAGAGGATGGCAAACAACAAGATGCCCAGTCCAACGAGCAGACCCACTTCAACGCCTGCGAAGGCGGCGGTGGCGGCACCCACAGCTAGCGCGCTGGCCCAGAGGTACATCACCAGGACCGCCTGCCGCTGGCTATGGCCGATCTCGAGCAGTCGGTGGTGGAGATGCTGTTTGTCCGGCGCGAAGGGCGACCGTCTCGCCCTGGTTCGTCGTACGACCGCGAGGAGCAAGTCCACCAAGGGCACCGCCAGCACGGCGAACGGCAAGAGCAACGGCATCAGCGCCGGAAGCAGCGTCGCGTCATCAACGGAGTAGGGGTCGATCTTGCCGGTAAGGGTGATCACCGAGGCCGAAAGCAGCAGACCGGCGAGCATCGATCCGGAGTCGCCCATGAAGATCCGCGCCGGATTGAAGTTATGGGGCAAGAACCCGGCGCAGATCCCGGCGAGGACAGTCGACAGGAGCGCGGCGGTCGTCGCACGATCAATGCCTCGGTCAACCGAGAGGAGGTAGGCAAAGGCGAAGAACGCCAGCGAGCCGATTCCGATGATGCCGGCCGCAAGGCCGTCCAGGCCGTCGATGAAGTTGATCGCGTTCACCGTCACGACGATGAGCAGGACCGTCAGAATGACACTGGCGTTGTAGGGCAGCACGGTGACACCGTTGAACGGCAGCCACAGCAGCTGAACCCCCTGAAAGACCATCACACCCGCCGCGATGATCTGTCCGGCCGCCTTCGTCAGTGCGTCCAGGCCCCAGATGTCGTCGACCACGCCGACCAGGAAAATCAAGGTGCCACCCGTGATCACCGCCCATGCGTCGCGCGAGTCGGTAAAGACGGCCGAGACGAAGCCGAGCTGGCTGGCGACGAGCATCCCGCCAAGAAAGCCGAGGTACATCGCCACGCCGCCTAGGCGCGGGATCGGGATGTCGTGCACGTCGCGGTCGCGGATCTCGGCCATGACATTCCAGCGAACCGCGTACCAGCGGACGACGGGCACCGTGACATAGGTGATCGCAGCCGAAGCGAGCAGAACCAGGAGGTACTCGCGCACGCTGCGTCCTTGTCTTTGCGCTGAGCCCGGGACAGTCCCGGTCTTCGGCAGGCTACGCCGAAGGCGCCGGGTACGCCGGGAACTTCGCTACGAGCGCGGAGACCTCCTCGGCGACGGCCGCCGTTTCGGTGCGACCAGCGTCAGTCTCGATATCGGCCTTGATCGCCCGGCCGATCAGGGAGGCGACCTCCTTCATCTGGCCAGTGCCCATGCCCTGGGTAGTGACCGACGGTGTTCCTACCCGGACACCAGAAGCCACCATCGGCTTGGCTGGGTCGAAGGGAATCGAGTTCTTGTTCAGAGTGATGCGGGCTGCATCGCATCGCGTCTCAGCGTCGCGTCCGGTGACGTCAACGCCGCGCAGGTCGATGAGCGCCAAGTGGGTGTCGGTTCCCCCCGACACCGGACGCATGCCCTCGTCCTCCAGACCTGCGACCAGCGACTGGGCGTTCGCAATGACCTGCTTGGCGTACTCCTGGTACGCGGGGGTGGCAGCCTCCTTCAGCGCCACAGCCTTGGCGGCCACCACATGCATCAGCGGACCACCCTGAAGGAACGGGAAGACCGCTTTGTCGATCTTGGTGGCGAGCTCTTCGCGACAGAGGATCATTCCGCCACGGGGACCGCGCAACACCTTGTGCGTCGTGAACGAGACGACGTCTGCGTACGGGACAGGCGAGGGGATGGCCTTACCAGCCACGAGCCCAATGAAGTGCGCGGCGTCCACCATGAGGTAGGCACCGACCTCGTCGGCGATCTCGCGAAACGCTGCGAAGTCGATCAGCCGGGGGTACGCGGTGGCGCCCGCAATGATCATCTTCGGACGGTGCTCGCGCGCCTGCGCGCGTACGTGGTCGTAGTCGATCGTCTCACTGCCCTCGAGGACACCGTAGGAGACGTTGTTGAACCACTGGCCCGAGAAGTTGACCGGCGACCCGTGCGTGAGGTGTCCCCCGTGCTTGAGGTCCATCGCGAGCACAGTGTCGCCCGGCTTCAGCAACGCGGCGTAGACCGCGAGGTTGGCTGACGCGCCCGAGTGCGGCTGAAGGTTGGCGTGGTCGGCCCCGAAGAGCGCTTTCGCCCTGGCGATGCCGATCTCTTCGGCGACGTCGACATCGGCGCAGCCGCCGTAGTAGCGGCGACCGGGGTATCCCTCGGCGTACTTGTTCGACAACGTCGAACCGGTGGCAGCCAACACAGCAGGCGAGGTGAAGTTCTCGCTGGCGATCAGCTGCAGCCCGCTACGGAGGCGGTCGAGCTCATCGAGGACCACTGCGGCGATCTCCGGGTCGGACTGCTGAAGGGCGACGAAGTCAGGGCCCCAGTAAGGCGTGCTACTCATGCTGATCTCCTGCGAACGGTCGGCGTACGAGCGACAACGCCGATCACTCTAGCCAGCAGGGTTCGCGACCTGTCCCCCGATCAGGAAGGGAACAATCTGCTCCACCGCTCCGGTGATCGCACCAGCGCGCTCGCGATAGACGCCCAACGGGGCGCCGAGCGGGTCGTCGAGGTCGTCCACACTGTCTTCATCCCGAGATACGGAACCGCGCATCCGAGCCGCCCATGCCACGCGCTGACGGACGCGCTCGACGGTGTCCGTGAGATCAAGGTGTGGCGACGTCGGGGCAGTGGCGGCCACTCGAGCCAGCTCGAACAGCGTAAACGTGCGGCGCACCGCCCCAGGACACAGGCCGACCACCTGCGACCGGTGTTCACGGGTCGCGGCCACCACCAGGTCCGACGACCTCACGAGCTCCTCGCTCAGCGAGGTTGCCGAAAAGCCTTCGGCATCCACACCCCGCTCGGTCAGCGTGTCTGTGGCAAATGGCTGCATGGGCTCGCCAGGGTGCGCCCAAGTGCCGGCGCTACGCACGACGACCTCGCCACCAGCTCCGCGCCGGTCGAAGGCTTGTTGCAGGATCCGCTCCATCATCGGCGACCGGCAAATGTTGCCGGTGCACACCATCAGCACCTGGAACGGGGTATCGCTCACACGCCCTCCTCGCCGACCAGGTCAGGTGCTGTTTGCCGCAACAGATCCGCGGAGAAGGCGCCAGGACGTAGCAGCCGCGGCTCGCGTTGGGTGAGGTCGACAACGGTGGAGGGTGGCCCTTCCGGGAGCTGCCCGGCGTCGAGGTAGATCGAGACTGTGGTGTCCAGCTGAGCCGCAGCGTCATCGCAGGTGCGAGGCACGGGTTCGCCCACCCGGTTGGCCGAGACCACCGCCATGGGGCCGACGCCCTGAAGCACTGCTAGAGCAACCGGATGCAGCGGCATACGGACGGCCACCTGTCGACCGTCACCGCCGATATCCCAGTGCAGCGTCGACTGCTGGTCGCAGAGCGCGGTCAACGGGCCCGGCCAGAAGCCCTCGATGAGTGACTCTCCCTGGGGATGGAGGACACCAACAAGGGCCCGCGCCGCCTTGACCGAGCCAACCATGATCGGCAGTGCGTCGACGCCCGCCCGACCCTTGGCCGCGTTGAGCCGCTCGACAGCAACCGGCGAGAACGCGTCGCACGCAACCGCGTACGAGGTCTCGGTCGGGAAGACGATGAGCTGGTGACGGCCAGCTGCAGCGATGGCCCGGTCGATGCCGCGGCTCCGCTCGTCAGCAAGTGCGCAGTCGTACCGAGGCATCAGTGCGCCGAACGACGGGCCGCGACAAATCGGTCGCGGCCGGCAAGATCGACGTGGTCGTCGACATCGAGCCAGGCACCTGACTCCGAGAAGATCTTCGGCACCGCGCTTCCCTGGAGATCTCCGTGCTCGGCGACGACCCAACCTCCCGGTCGAAGGAGGCGGGCCGCGGTGCGCTCGACCAGGCGCAGGTGGGCCAGACCGTCCGGCCCCGAGTAGAGCGCCATGGCCGGGTCGAACCTGGCCACCTCAGGGTCACGGGGGATGCAGTCATGAGGAATGTAGGGAGGGTTGGCCACCACGAGATCGACCCGGCCGGTCAGCTCTGGCAGGCACTCATCGACATCGGCCAGGTATGCGGTGAAGCCGTGGGCGCGGGCGTTGCGCTCTAGCCAAGGTCCTGCGCCGGGGTCGCGTTCGACGGCGTGCACCTGCGCGTCTGGGGCCTCCACCGCGACAGCAGCGGCCATCGTGCCCGTTCCCGCACACAGGTCGACCACCGTCGGGCTCGGGACGCCAAGAGCAGCGAGAAGGTCCAACCCGTGTCCCACCACGACCTCGGTCTCCGGTCGCGGTGAGAAGACGCCAGGACCCACGGCAAGCGTGACCGTGCGGAAGTGCGCCCATCCCGTGAGGTGCTGGAGGGGGATCCTTTCGGCCCGACGCGCGACAAAGTCATCGAAGCCCACCGGAACTGCGCTGTCGAGGTGGCTCCAGAGTCCACCCCGTCCTACCCCCAGGAGGTGCGAGGCGAGCAGCTCGGCGTCGGCTCGGGGGGAAGGGACGCCGGACGCAGCCAGCTGCAGCTCAGCGTCCTCGAGCGCGACCCGAAGCGACCGACCAGGACCGGTGGGCAACGACGTCGTCCTCAGGCTTGTCACATGGCACCCCCGGCCAGCTCGGCCTCGCGGTCAGCCTGCTTGCAGGCGCTAACAACAGCGGTGAGGTCTCCATCTAGTACCTGGTCGAGGTTGTACGCCTTGAAGCCGACCCGGTGGTCCGAAATCCGGTTCTCGGCGAAGTTGTAGGTGCGAATTCGCTCCGAGCGGTCGACGGTGCGCACCTGTGACCGGCGCGCGGCCGATGCTTCTGCGTCGGCGGCCTCCTGTTTGGTAGCCAGGATCCGAGCGCGGAGGATGCGTAGCGCCTGCTCCCGGTTCTGCAGCTGCGACTTCTCGTTCTGGCAGCTGACGACGATCCCGGTCGGCAGGTGGGTGATCCGTACAGCTGAGTCAGTCGTGTTGACGCTCTGTCCACCGGGACCGCTGCTGCGAAAGACATCGATCCTGAGGTCGTTGGGGTCGATCTCCACCTCGACCTCCTCGGCCTCCGGAAGGACCAGGACCCCTGCAGCACTGGTGTGAATGCGCCCCTGGCTCTCGGTGACAGGTACTCGCTGGACGCGGTGGACGCCCCCCTCGTACTTCAAGCTGGCCCAGACACCTTCACCCGGGGCCACCGTTCCCTTGGTCTTGATGGCAACGGCCACGTCTTTGTACCCACCGAGGTCGGACTCCTGGGCATCGAGTACCTCAGCCTTCCACCCCTGGCGTTCGGCGAACCGTAGGTACATCCGAAGCAGGTCGCCGGCAAAGAGAGCGGACTCGTCGCCGCCTTCCCCGGCCTTGACCTCGAGGATGACGTCCTTGTCATCGTCGGGGTCTCGCGGAAGTAGCAGCTCGGTGAGCCGCTCGGCGACCGTGTCCCTTTTAGCGTCGAGGCGGGTTGCCTCCTTGGCGAAAGCGGGGTCCTCGGCGGCGAGCTCGCGGGCCGCATCGGCGTCACCACCGAGGGTCTTCCATCGTTGATAGGCCGAAACGATGGGGCCGAGCTCGGCATAGCGGCGTCCCAGCGTGCGGGCGCGTCCGGCGTCGGCGTGAACGCTCGGGTCGGCCAGCTGCCGCTCCAGATCGGCGTACTCGGTTGCGAGCACGTCCACCTGGTTGAACATGGTCACTCCTGGAGTAGCCGTGCGGATGGGGCAGAAACGACGACGACGCCGCAGGCCGAATGGCCCACGGCGTCGATCGCGAAGCTACTTCTTGCCGTACCGCTTCTCGAAGCGGGCGACTCGGCCTCCGGTGTCGAGGATGCGCTGCTTACCGGTGTAGAAGGGGTGGCACTGCGAGCACGTCTCGGCGTGGATCGAGCCGTTCTCGGCGGTGCTACGGGTGACGAACGTGGACCCACAGGTGCAGGTGACCTGGGTC
>JANLWJ010000043.1:0-13567 GCA_031364455.1 Actinomycetes bacterium
CATCCGCTCGGCCGACCGCGATCAGGACCGCTCCAGCCACATCGTCATCCCGGGCTGCACTGATGAACCCACTGAGGGCGTGCCGGCACTCCTCGTCGGTCAGATCTTGCGGCATCTCCTCGACGATGCAGGGAGCGATGAGGTAGCCCTGTGCGTCGCAGATCAAGATCAGCAGCGACCCACTGTCGCGATCTCTCTCTGTCACGAAGAGATCGAGCAGGTCGGCGATTCGATCGGGACGGTCGACCGGGTCTTCGTTCCAGTTCTTGGGCAGCTTCTCGAAGTTCATGCCAGCAGGATGGACCAGCTGGAGATCGCCGGCGGCTAATCCACAGGCAGGCGGCCTTAGACGACTTCGCGCACCTCGGCGAAGTGGCAGGCCACCGGGTGGCCCGTGCCGCGGTCGATGAGCTCTGGCGTCTCTTCGGCGCAGATGTCCTGTGCCTTCCAGCAGCGGGTACGGAATCGGCAGCCAGACGGTGGGTCGACCGGACTCGGGACGTCGCCCTCGAGGACGATCCGCTCCCGAGCGCGTTCCTTGTCCGGATCGGCGATCGGCGCCGACGAGAGGAGCGCCTGCGTGTACGGGTGGGACGGCTGCTCATACACCTCGGCGCGGGTGCCGATCTCGACGATCCGACCCAGGTACATCACCGCAACCCGGTCGGAGATGTGCCGGACGACCGACAAATCGTGTGCGATGAAGAGGTAGGCCAGGTCAAGCTGCCCCTGCAACTCTTCCAGCAAGTTCACCACCCCGGCCTGTACCGACACATCGAGTGCCGACACCGGCTCGTCCAAGATGATGATTTTCGGGTCAAGGGCGAGTGCGCGGGCAACCCCCACGCGTTGACGCTGCCCACCGGAGAACTCATGGGGGTAGCGGTTGCCGTGCTCGGGGTTGAGCCCCACCCGCTTGAGCAGGTCAGCCACCCGGTCCATCACCTGGGGGCCTTTGATGCCGTGGACCCGCATCGGCTCTCCGACGATATCGTTGACCGGCATCTTCGGGTTCAGCGACGCGTACGGGTCCTGGAAGACGATCTGCAGGTCGCGGCGGAGCGGCCGCATCTGTTTCTGCGTCAGTGTCGTCAGCTCGCGCCCGTTGTAGCGAACCGACCCAGAGGTCGGCTTGTGCAGCTGCAGGATCGCTCGCCCTGTGGTCGATTTGCCGCAGCCGGACTCCCCCACTAACCCAAGCGTCTCACCAGGGTCGAGGTAAAAACTGACATCGGAGACTGCTTGCACAGCACCCACTGTCCGCCGAATGAGCCCGCCGCCCTTGATCGGGAACTCCTTGACAAGATTCTCCACCTCCAGCATGTGACCAGAAGTTGCTGCCGTGTCTTCGACCTGAGTCACGCCTCCACCGCCTTGGCGCGGAAGAGTAGCGTCGGATCGGCAGCCTCGGCTACCTTCTGCCAGTTGTGGCAGGCCACCTCGTGATGCGCCAGGTCGGTCGCCAACAACTGCGGCTCCTCGGTCTGGCAGCGCTCACTGACCAGTGGGCAACGCGGCGAGAACGGGCAGCCCGGCGGGAGGTTGATCAATGACGGCGGGGCGCCGGCAATCGGATGCAGCTTCCCCCCGGCGCTGTCCAGCGCCGGGACGGATCCTAGGAGCCCCGCGGTGTAGGGCATCCGCGGCCGTCGGTAGATGTCCTCCACCTCGGCTCGCTCCACCCCGCGCCCGGCGTACATCACGAGAACACGGTGTGCCATCCCGGCCACCACACCGAGGTCGTGGGTAATGAGGATGACCGCTGCGTCGACGGAGTCCTTCACCTCGATCAGCGTCTCGAGAATCTGGGCCTGAACCGTGACGTCAAGGGCCGTGGTCGGCTCGTCAGCGATGATGATATCGGGGCTGTTGATGATCGCCATCGCAATCATCGCTCGCTGACGCATCCCGCCGGAGAACTCATGGGGATAAGCGCGTGCACGGTCCTTCGCCTGCGGGATCCCAACGCGGTCAAGCATCTCGACCGCCTTGGCGAGAGCGACCTTGCGCTCGACGCGGTGGTGCGACCGGTAGGCCTCGGCCAGCTGGTCGCCCACCGTGTATACCGGGTTCATCGATGTCATTGGATCTTGAAAGATCATCGCGATGTTCTGTCCGCGGATCTCCCGGTAGCGCTTCGGCGACATCTCGAGGACTTCTTCATTGCGGTACCTAATGCTTCCGGTGATCCGGGCACTCTTGGGGAGCAGCCCCATCAAGGCCATCGCCGAGACGGACTTGCCGGAGCCGGACTCCCCCACGATTGCCAGCACTTCTCGTTCCTTCAGCGAGTACGACACACCGCGCACGGCGGTGACCAGCCCATCATCGGTCGGAAACCCGACGGTGAGGTCGTTGACATACAGGATTTCAGTGCTCATCAGGCACGCACCCTGGTCTGCTTGGGGTCAAAGGCATCGCGCAACCCATCTCCGATGAAGTTCACTGAGAGCGCGATGATGATGATGAAGAGGCCGGGCCACCAGAAGAGCCATGGCCGGGTATTGAAGGCGGTCTGGTAGGTCGAGATGAGCAGACCCAGCGACGTGTCTGGCGATTGGACGCCGAATCCAAGATAACTTAGCGCGGCCTCGATCAGGATCGCTGCGGCAATCGTCAAGGTCGCACTGACAATGATGGTGCCGATGCAGTTGGGCAGCATGTGACGGAAGATAATGCGCGTCGAGGAAGCCCCCATCGCATGTGCTGCCTCAACGAACTCCTTCTCGCGCAATGAGAGGAACTCACCCCGAACTAGTCGCGCTAGAGATGTCCAGATCAACAGCGATAGAACGACAGCGAGGAGGAAAGGCTTGCCTCCGGTCCACTGCGCGATGACTGCCGCGACGATCAGAAGCGGAATCGTGAGCAGAAGGTCGGTGAATCGCATGATGACTGCTTCGGAGGCACCCCCGTAGTATCCGGAGATCGCGCCAGCTACCGTCCCGAGGAAAGTCGCAAGGACGCCGATGACGAGGGCGACCATCAGTGAGATCTGGGTGCCACGCATCGTCAGTGCGAAGTAGTCACGCCCGATCTGGTCCTGCCCGAATGGGTGTGCGCCCACCGAGATTCCATCGCCGTCGACCCACGGAATGAGGTCAAGAGTCGGGCTTCCCTCATTGACCAAGACACCGGTCGACGAATAGTCGAGGTCCCACCAGCCGGGGATCTTCCAAAACCCGATCGACGTGTAGGCGATGATCACAACGAAGGCCAGGGCGCCCAAGCCGAGCATCGCGCCACGGTGGCGGAAAAAGCGGGAGCGCACCATCTGTCCCTGGGTGCGCGCCTCAATGGTGAACTCGCGCTCAGGGGCAGCCGACCGCATTCCCCCCGTCCAGCCAGTGGGCGATGGCGTCAACGGGCTAGTCATGGGTGACTCCTTCGCTGGTGCCAACGCATCATGTGAGCCGGATTCGTGGGTCGAGAACGGCGTAACTGATATCCGCGATCAAGTTGAAAATGAGTACCGCAACGGCGGTCAAGATGAAAACACCCATGATTTGGTTGGTGTCGAACCGATTCACCGCTGTGGTGAAGAGCACGCCCATGCCCTTCCATCCGAAGACCGTCTCGGTAATGATTGCGCCACCGATGACGGCACCGAAGTCGAGTGCGGCCAGTGTGACTATCGGGATCATCGCGTTGCGGAAGGCGTGCCGCAGCACCACCGTACGTTCGGTCAGCCCCTTCGCCCGTGCCGTTCGCACATAGTCAGCGTTCATCACCTCGAGCATTGAGGCTCGTGAGTATCGGCTGTACCCGGCGAACGAGATCAACATGATCGCAATCGTCGGTAGGGCAAGGTGCGTCATGGTGTCGAGGGTCGTCTCCCAGAAAGTTCCCTCAAAGTTCGGGGTCTTGCTGCCGATGGTCGCGATCGGCCGTCCGTTTACGGCCTCGGAGTACGCCGCGAAGCTCGAGATCGTCTTATCCATGAAGACAAGCAGGCCGACGATGACCGAGGTCACGACTGATGCTCGGATCGCTACAGCCCGGTCGATATCACCAAAGATGACGGCGATGGCGACGCCTATGGCGGTGGCGAGAGCGCCAAGCCCGAACAACGTCAACCACGAGGGGTCCGTCAGCAGGGGGGTGGCGCTATAGGCGACCGCGACACCGACGATTGCCGTCCCAAGCGAGATGAAGAGCACTCGCCTGTTCTCGAGATTGGTGAAGAGCAACGTCGCTCCGACGGCACCTGCAAGAGCTCCGAGAGTGACCAGACCGGGGCCCATGCCTGGGTTGGAGAACCATCCGGATGCGACCAAAAGAATGAAGACAGCCACACCGCCGGCTCCGGCGGCAAGCCCAACCAGTGCCCTTCGCTTTCGTGAGCCTCCAATGATGGCGCTGAAGAACAGGGCGCTGAACGCCCCCATGACGAAGGCCACCGGGATGGTGACGGCCGGCTCGGCGAGCCAGTTGTTGATCCGGATCGCGCCGAACTCCTTCAGGAGCACTGCTACCCAGAAGATCGGCAGTGAGAAGAAGAGGAAGGCCGCGAATGTGATGGTGTAGTCGAAGGCGCTGTACTGACGGATCGCCGAGATGATTCCGATCGCCACACCGAGGACGATCGAAAGCACGGTCGCCGCAAGTACGAGCTGCAGTGTCGTTGGGAAAGCATCAGCTAGCAGCGCCGTAACGGGTTGGTTGTTGAGGTTGACACCCAGGTCGCAATCCATGCCCGGCACCAGACACCCCACCGCACCACCAAGCCACAAGAAGTACTGCGCGATGAACGGCTCGTCGAGGTTAAGTGCCTCGGTTCGGGCCTGGATCAGCAGAGCCTTCTGGTCGGGATCTGTGACATTGACGAACTCAGCCAAGGGGTCGCCGCTGACGCTGACCAAGGTGAACATCAAAAAGGTGGCTGCGAGAAGGATCAACAGGGAGGCCAGCACCCGGCGGATGATGTACGCAGCCATATGACTCCCTCCAAGGGCTAAGGACCGGTCGCACCGGTGATGCTAGACGAAAAGCAGCGGGTGGTGGTGTCGTTGGAGAACGTCACCACCACCCGCCCCGTCACAACCTAGGAGATGTTCCAGTCCTGCATGTTCCAGGTCAACCCCGCCTGTGTGGCGTTGTACTCCACACCCTCGGCACTGGCGTCATAGGCGACGATGCCGGGGAAGGCGAACACTGGGATGGTGGCCAGATCGTTCCAGAGGATGGTCTCCATCTCGATGATGATGGCCTTCTGTTCCTCGGGGTCAGACGTCTGGTTGAGCGTATCGATCAACGCGTCGACGTCCTTGTTGGCGTAGTTGCCGTAGTTGCTACCACCGTCGGTCACGTAGATGGCCGACGAACCGGTCACCAGCGGGGACCCGGCCCAGGCGAAGAGCGCGACGTCGAAGTTGCCAGTGACGAGTGCTCCACCTGCGTTGAAGAACGTCTTGTCACCCTCGTCAACAACGTCGAACCCTGCTCCGTCCGGACCGCAGGCATCCTGAACCAACTGCGATTCAGCAACACGCCGGTCGTTCGGCACGATGTAGCCGAGCCGGAGCTCAGTGCCAACCGCATCGTTGTCCACGAGGATCTGACGCGCCGCCTCGATGTCCTGAGTCGCGTACGCCTCTGGGGTGATCGCGTCGGCTACCTCTTGGTAGTCCGGCTGGAACGGGAGGAAGTAGCGCGAGTTCAACACGATCGCCTCGGGGTTGTCCGGCTTGATCAGGTTGTCAACGATGGTCTGACGCGGAAGGCAGAGCGCGAAGGCTTCGCGCAGCGCCTTGTCACCGAATGCTCCGTCGAAGTTGAAGTCGTAGTGCTCCCAGGTGAACTGGTCAGCCGTATCGAAGACGATCGAATCTCCGAGCTTCTCGAGCTGCTTCTGCAGATCAGGGTTCGGCTGGGGGTCCATCGCCTGGATCTCGCCGTTCTCCAAAGCCTGAGCTTGTGAAGTAGCAGCGATGAACCTGATGACGACCGTATCGGCCAGCGGGGCGTCGCCGTAGTAGTTCTCATTGGCCGCAAGCGTCAGGCTGTTGCCCGACTCCCACTTCGAGAGCTTGTACGGACCTGACGACGGAACGAGTGATTCGTCGGGAAGTTCGCCCGGCTTGAATACCCAGTCGTTGCTCCAGAAGTCTCCAGCAGCGTCGAGGCCCTTGGTGTCGTTCTCATCGACTGCCGCGATCAGGTCGTCGATACCGGCCTCCTTCTCGACTACATGGGCCGGAAGAATCGAACCGAACTGGGCGACCCAGTCAGCGTACGGCTTGTCGTACGTGACCGAGAAGTCCTTGTCGCCATCGGCGCACTCGACTGTCTTGATGTCTTCGTAGCCGTCGGTGCTGATGGTCTTGAAGGTCTTGGTCTTGCCAGTGTTGGAGTACCAGGCGAGGTACGCGTCGTCACAGTCGATCGGTTCCCCGTCGCTCCACACTGCGTCGTCGGCGAACGAGTAGTTGATCGTCAGGGGGTCGTCACTGACCTTCTCGTACGTGCCGAAGTCCGTCTCGGGAGCCACCGAGCCATCGGGAGCGAAGTACCAGAAACCGAGCGTCACCCGGTTCATGGGGATGGCGTTCTGGCTGGCGTTCGTCGCTGCAGTAGCGGTGTTGTACGCCTGCCACTCCTGCTCGTACGCGTACGTGAAGGTGACGGGCTCATTCGAGGTATCGGTGCTGTCTGGATCGGTACCTCCACCCGTGCACGCTGCAAGAACCAGCGATGCGCCGAGAAGGAGGGCCCACGCGGACGCTCTCTTGGGCGTACTTGCCACTGAATATCTCCCTGATCGATGGACATATCTAAGCCGGCTCAGGGTCCCTGATCCAGCGACCGCGCACGCCTTGTTAGGCCAACCCGGACCAGCGCACCCTAACAGCGCAAGGGGGGGCCAGTGACCCACCACACGCCCTGACGTTACGAAGTCGCAACCCACCGTCACCGGTTCGAGACACCGCGACAGGGGTCACCGAAGTGAGGCTTACCTAACGAGTATCGCGCTTCGCCTGTCTCCTGGCACCTGCTGCCAGTGTGGAAGCGTTCTTCTTCTTCGTGGCCGGCGAGCGTTTCTTGGTGGGGGTACGTCCTTTACCAGGCCCCTTACCTGTGGCCGCAGCCTTTCGGGGACCGGCGGACCCGGCCTTCGCGGCCGCCAAACGCTCCGTCTTCAGCTCGGCGGCTGACGCCTTCGCCGCCTTGCTCAGTGACCGACTCACCCGTGCGAGGGCGTCCTCGAACACCTCCGCCTTGACCGCCGACCTTGGGTTCTTCGAAGCCGCCTTTCCCCTGCCACGGTCGTTTCGCACCTGGGCACTCGCCTGCCTTCGGTGCAGCTTTCGGTACTTGCTGCTAGCCCGACGAACCCGGTTATGCAGTTCGCCGAGGCTATCCTCGTCGAGCTCGGCCAGGTTTGCCGGCTTGGTCTCCTCGATCAGCTGGACCTCAGCGTCGGTCAGGTACTTGCGAAAAGCCTTGTTCACTGTTCACTCCCGGGATCGGTTGGCTTTGACCACCGTCTCACGTACCGAGGCTCGCAGCACCGTGACCGAGAACTCTGACGAAACCTCCCACGGGCGTAGATCCCAGGTGGCGAAACGGTGCTCAACACGGAGGCCAGCAGCCGCGGCGTGACCATCGAAGTCGGGCAAGGGATATCCGCGATCTGCGCCGAAACCCACCACCACGATGCCGTCGGGCGCGACGTGAGCCGCGATCGCGGTGAGGACGTCTGCCTCCGTGCCCGGAGCAAGGAAGGCCATCACATTTCCCGCCAGAACAACACCAGCGAATGGCTCGTCGACGCCAAGTTGGGCGAGATCGAGCTCGGATAGATCTGCGACCAGCCACCGAGGGCCAGGATGATCCTCTTGGGCTGCGGCGATCAGCTCAGGGTCGGCATCGACACCGACGACTTCGTGGCCGCGTTCATGGAGCAGTGCTCCCACCCGGCCGGGACCGCATCCGGCATCGAGGATGCGCGACCGCGGCGGCAGCAGGGCGTCGAGCAGTCTGGCCTCGCCACCCAGGTCGACACCTTCGGACGCCATCGCGCGGAAGCGCTCGATATACCACTGGGAGTGGTTCTCGTCGGTGTCGGTAACCCACCGGGTAGGACGGCCCATAGGTCAAAGGTAGTCGGCTGTGAAACGCAGATGGGGAGGGCGGCCCTCTCGGCCCGCCCTCCCCATCGTGGGGTGATGCAGCGTTACTTCTCGTCGGGGTGGTGCTTCTCGTGCTCCCCGGTGAGGAACCCGTCGTGCCCATGCTAGAGCGCGATCTCGTCCGCCGACGTGACTCCGGCCGGAAGGTCGATCGTGTTTTTCGGTCCCGTGAACCAGTTCTTCGCCGAAACGTGCCAGCCGATCCACAAGGCAATCAGGATCGCGCCTAGGACCAATGGCGCGTAATTGACGAACTTCCAGTCGAACGGCACTTCACCAGTACCGGGTGCCCCCAGGAATCCGCGCATGAATCCAGGTGCACCCGGGGGATAGAGCGGCAAGATGAAGTAGACCGAGGTGATGACAATCTCGCCGACCGCAAGAGGAGCCATCCACTTCCACTTGTTGCCAAGGTTCCATGAGCCCTGCTTGAAGGAGTCCCCAGCACGCCATCGGTACCAGATCGGGATGGCAAAGGCGAGGTAGAGACCCAACACGCCGATGGACACGACAGCGAAGAACGCCGTCACGGTGAGGATCGGTTCCTCCTCGGTACCGATGTTCACCTCCCAAAGAGCAGGAAGGGTGAGGATGAGCCCAGACACAGCAACGGCGAGGACCGCGTACACCGGGGTCTTCTGCGCGTTCAGCTTCGACCAGTACTTCGCCCCGGGTACGGCACCGTCACGGCTGAACGCAAAGAGCATCCTGGATGCCGAAGTCAGGCACGCGGTGGTGCAGAAGAGCTGGCCGATCGTGGCGATCAGGAGAACTAGGCCAGCGACCTCTGGAGTCAGCGCCTGATCGAAGATCACCTGCACGCCGCCGCCACCCGCGGAGACAGCATCGGGATCTTGCACGGCGAAAAGGAAGGCCAGCAGCAGGATCCAGCCACCAATCGCGGAGTAGAAGATCGACCGCCAAATGCCCTTGGCGGCCGCATCGGCGGCTCCGTTGGTCTCCTCGGACAGGTGTGCCGACGCGTCGTAGCCGGTGATTGTGTACTGGGTCAGCAGGAATCCGAGCGGCAGGACGTAGAACCAGAATCCGAGGTTGCTCGTGGAGCCCTCGTACAGCCCTCCCGTGTTGTTCACGGTTCCGGTGAAGACATCGCTGACGTTCCAGTGTGTGGCCCCGTCCTTCAAGAAGAAGATCAGGATCAGGACGACGATGCTCGCGCCGATGACGTGCCACCACACGGAAATGTTGTTGAAGACTGCAAGCAAATGGCTCGAGAATATGTTGGCCAGCGAGGCAAAAAGCAGGACCAGCAGGAACATCCAGAAGACCCGTTGCAGGGAGTATCCGGCAGCCCAGGACTCGCTGAACCTCGAGAAGGCGTAGTCCATGAACGTCGCACAGCCATAAGCCACGGAGGCCACGATCGCCACCAGGCCAACCAGGTTGAGCCACCCGGTGTAGTAGCCAGCCTTGACTCCGCCAAGCTTCGACGCCCACCAGTAGATGCCGCCGGATGTCGGGTAGGCCGAGACCAACTCGGACATACAGAATCCGATGATCAGGATGAATGTCGCGATCAATGGCCAACCCAGCGAAATCGCGATCGGGCCGCCGTTGTTCCAGCCAAAGTAGAACGTGGTGAAACAACCGGCCAGGATCGAGATGATCGAGAACGAAATGGCGAAGTTCGAGAACCCCGACCAGCTGCGGTCAAGCTCCTGCTTGTAGCCAAGCTCTGCAAGCATCTTTTCGTCTTCAGTCAATTTTGAAATGTCCGCCATCTGGTGACTCCTCTTTCCGAACCCCCAGCGTCAGCCACGACGGCGCCGTGACCTTGGTCGCAGTGTGGCACTGGAGACCGTCCTCGTGTTGCGACACGCGGAACCGGTTTCCTCCACCGCACGTCAATCGCCCTCGCGCACCTCCTCCAAAGCTCTGCCGAAATCCGACGAATCGAACTCGGCGACGACCCGCTCGTACTTCTCCATCCCCCACGCCCAGAAGTCGAAGTCGAGCTCACTCGTACCGTCCTGGATCGAGGCCCATAGTGTCCAGCCGTACTTGCTCATCAGCCCCCACAGCCAGGCGCGCGCGGTGAGAGCACGGGATCTTCGCCCAACGTAGGAAGCGACAAGCCGCCCGAGGTCGTCCGGCGATCCCGCCGCCTCGCTCCAGATGTTGCCGATCTCGAAGCACGGGTCGTTGTTCCCGGAGTACTCGTAGTCGATGAGCCATAACCGGTGATCGGTGTCGATGAAGTTGGCGGCGAGCAGGTCGTTATTGCAAGGGACAGCTGATACAGCACGAGTCCCCAGCGCTTCTTCTATCGCCCTCGCATGCCCGACGAAGTCCAGGTATCGATCGGGAAGCCGGAGGTCTCGCTCCTGCACGATCGTGAGGTAGTGGCGCTGAAGCGTCAGCATGTTGAAGTCGTTCCCGAACCTCGGGCCGGCATGCAACATCCGGCACACCTCGGCGATGCGTCCCGAATTGGCTGGCGCCAGGATATCGGCACTGTCCCAGGTACGGCCGTCGATGTAGTCAACGACGAGGATGTTGGCCTCGGGAACAAACCCAACCACCGACGGTGCCGCCCCCGACTCAGCCGCTGCGCTTGAGTTCACGTGCTCATGGGAGCGGTCGATCGCCAGGAGCGAGCTCTCAGGCGTCGAAAGCCGCGCAACGTAGACGCCGTCGGGCGTGGTCACCTTGAGGTTCTGGTTGGTCAACCCACCTGAGAGGACAACAACGTCAGACCGGCCGGCAAGCTGGGGGACAGCATCAAGGCGCGCCAAAAGGTCAGCGCTGACGCCATCATCTACCAAGACCGCCACACACCCTCCCAGCGCGATGGCCACGGACTCTAGACCAGTAATGATCAGAAGGGTAGGTTTTCGGTCTAGATCGATACACCCGCTACTCCTCCCTTCCCGGGCGCCTCCACTCGTGCCAGAGTGTGTGCGGCCGAAGGGACGTGGAATGACAAACCAGATGCACGGCGCACCGCTTTCCATCGACGAGTTGAGGGCCGGGGTATCTAACGGCCGCTTCGACACCGTCATCCTCGCCATCACTGATATGCAAGGACGCCTGCAGGGCAAACGCCTGGACGCCCGCTACTTCGTCGATCACGTGCTTGCCCACGGCACTGAGGGCTGTAATTACATGCTGGCCGTCGACGTCGACATGAACACCGTCGACGGCTACCAGATGTCGAGCTGGGATGCCGGCTATGGCGACTTCGTCATGGCGCACGACCTGGACACGCTTCGGTTGGTGCCATGGCACCCCAAGACTGCCATGGTGCAGGCTGACGTCCAGTGGCTCGATGGCACCGACGTCGTCGCCTCCCCGCGTCAGGTGCTGAAGAAGCAGCTCGCCAAACTGGCGGACGCCGGTATGGAGGCATTTGTCGGCACCGAGCTTGAGTTCATCTTGTTTAACAACACCTACGAGGATGCCTGGGAGCGCCACTACCGGGACCTCACCCCGTCGAACAGCTACAACGTTGACTACTCGATCATCGGCACCTCTCGCGTCGAGCCGCTCCTGCGCAGGATTCGCTTGGCGATGTCCGAGTCAGGGCTCCAGGTCGAGAGCGTCAAGGGCGAGTGCAACCTCGGCCAGCACGAGATTGCGTTCCTGTACGAGTCGGGGCTGAAGTCCTGCGACAACCACGTTGTCTACAAGACGGCCGCCAAGGAGATCGCGGCCCAAGAGGGCTACGCCCTCACCTTCATGGCCAAGTACAACGAACGCGAGGGCAACTCCTGCCACATCCATCTGTCATTCCGCGGAACCGATGGCGCAATGGTGATGGCCGACCCTGCTGACGCCGAGCACGGCATGTCCGACATCGGTCGCCAGTTCATCGCCGGACAATTGGCCCACCTGCGTGACCTCTCATTGCTCTTTGCTCCCAATATCAACTCTTACAAACGCTTTGCGGCAGGCTCGTTCGCGCCAACATCCATCGAGTGGGGCCGCGACAACCGAACGTGCGCTCTACGTCTGGTCGGACGTGGCGCCGGGCTCCGCGTCGAGAACCGCATCCCCGGCGGCGACGTCAACCCCTACCTCGCGGTTGCGGGGATGGTGGCGGCGAGCTTGGCAGGAATCGAGAACAGGCTTGAGCTCCGCGACGAGTTCACCGGCAATGCCTACGAGGCAGGCGGTGAACGAGCTCCATTTCGCTTGGTGGACGCCGTCGAGCTCTGGGAACGCTCAGAGTGGGTGGCTGAGACCTTCGGAGAGGAAGTGCAGGCGCACTACGCCAACATGGGGCGCATCGAGGTGGACGCCTTCGATCGCTCAGTCACAGACTGGGAGCGGATCCGAAGCTTCGAGCGAATGTGAGTGCCATGCACGACGTCCTCAACCCGGTGACAGAGTCGGTCATCACGTCCGTGCCGTCCCTCTCCGTCGAGGAGACTGACGACGCCATCGCGCGGGGCAAGCGCGCCTTCGCCACCTGGCGACACGTCGCACCCGGAGAACGTGCCCGGTTGCTCCGTCGGTTCTCCGCGGTTGTTGATGACAACATCGAGGAGCTGGCCAGGCTGGAAGTTGCCAACGCCGGCCACACGATCGGCAACGCCCGATGGGAGGCCTGCAACGTTCGCGACGTTCTGGCCTACTACTCCGGTGCCCCCGAAAGGTTGCTGGGGCACCAGATACCGGTGGCAGGCGGCGTCGACATCACCTTCCACGAACCGCTCGGAGTCGTCGGCGTCATCGTTCCGTGGAACTTCCCAATGCCGATCGCCGGCTGGGGCTTCGCTCCCGCACTTGCGGCTGGCAACACAGTCGTCCTCAAACCCGCCGAGCTGACCCCGATGACAGCGGTACGTCTTGGCGAGCTTGCCCTTGAGGCCGGACTGCCGGAGAACGTGTTCCAGGTGCTCACCGGACGCGGATCGGTTGTCGGCGAGCGATTCGTCACACACCCTGACGTCGCAAAGGTGGTCTTCACCGGGTCAACCGACGTCGGGACAAGGGTCGCCGAAGGGTGCGCACGTCAGGTCAAACCGGTCACCCTCGAACTCGGCGGCAAGAGCGCCAACGTGGTCTTCGCCGATGCCGACCTTGAAGCGGCAGCCGCCAGTGCGCCGTATGCCGTGTTCGACAACGCCGGCCAAGACTGCTGCGCCAGGTCGCGAATCCTGGTGGAGCGGTCTGTACTCGACACCTTCCTCGGGCTGTTGGAGCCGGCCGTGCTGGGCGTCCGCGTTGCGGACCCGAGCCTTGAGACCACCGAGATGGGGCCACTCATCTCGGCAGGTCAGCGCGACCGGGTTGCGTCCTTCATCTCCGATGAGTCGAACGTCGTGATCCAGGGGACAACACCAGACGGACCAGGCTTCTGGTATCCGCCGACCGTGGTACTCCCCGAGTCACCTGACGATCGGATCCTGCACGAGGAGATCTTCGGACCTGTCGTGGCAGTCGTACCGTTCGAGGACGAGGCCGACGCG